>DATLVG010000113.1:0-23130 GCA_035577625.1 Candidatus Dormiibacterota bacterium | reverse complement strand
CGATCCAACGACCGCGGTTGCGAATCCTGCGTACAATCCCGGCCTTCCGACGAATGCTTCTAACTTTCCATATACGCGGAGCCAATTCCCAAACAATATGATTCCGATGGACCGGATCAATCCGTTGCTGGAAGCATTTCTGATGAAATACATTCCAATGCCGAACATGATGATGGGCCCTGGACCGGACTCGAATAATTATCTCGACGTGCGGAACGAGACGCACTTTCAAAATCAGGGCACGGTTCGCATAGACCACAATTTTTCCAGCGGTGACTCTGTGTTTGGGCGCTATTCGATCGGATCGGAATACGGCTTCTCGCCGAGCAATGGTTCGACAGCGACCACGGAGAATTTGCCGGGCTTTGGAGCTAATTTCGACAATCTTTCGCAGCAAGCTGTTATCTCCTGGAATCACATTTTCACCACGGAAAAAGTGAACACGCTTTCCGTCGCGGTGTCGCGGTTGTCGATGGACCACACTTCCCAGAACGATGGAGTCAACGACATCGTGAGCCAGCTGGGCATTGCTGGAATCGGCTTCGGCGGCAAAGATGCGTGGGGAGCGCCGTGGTTTGCGGTGCAGGGCTACACCGGATTCGGGGATACGTTCGCCGCGACGCCGATGCATGCGTGGGACACGATGTTCGAAATTCGCGACATGTATGCCTGGCAGCACGGACGTCATGCGATGAAGTTCGGCGGCGATTTCCACCGCTATATCTGGCCGATGTGGGGCTTCTTCCAAAACCGCGGTTTCTACCAATTCACAACCGGCTATACGACCGAATTTGGCTTTAACAACGGCACGGGTTCCGGGCTCGCGAGCCTGCTCCTCAGTCTGCCTGCTGTAAAGCAGCGGCAAGCGGGCATTCCGCAAATGGATCTCCGCGCGTGGGGCACTTCTATTTTTGCGGAAGACAGCTGGCGAATGACGGCGAACCTGACGGTGAATTACGGCCTGCGTTATGAATACGGAAGTCCGCTGTACGACACGCAGAATACAAATTCAAATCTCATCTTTACGAACGGAACGCCTTCCGTGTTTGTCGGCGGACAGCTCGGCTATCCGAATGGTTTGCTCTTTTCGAACAAGCACAATTTCGCGCCGCGCATCGGCATCGCCAGAAACTTTCCGAAGTACGGAATCGTTCTGCATACGTCATACGGCGTTTTCTTTACGCCGGTCGATATGAATACCTGGTGCAATCAGCGACACAACGTTCCATACGTTTTTCCGGAAACGCAGCAGGCCGACAACTTTACGCCGCCGGCGGCGCTGTTCAAGAACGGCTTCAATTTCGGAACTCCGGTGCTTGGTACTGGAGCGTTGCCTGCTACAACTGTGAGTTTCACCGCGTTTGATCCGCACTCGCCTTCTCAGTATGTGCAGCAATGGAATTTCTCGTTGCAGAAAAGCCTCGGTCGGGACACGTCGCTCGAAGCCGGGTATCTCGGCTCGCGCGGTTTTCATTTGCAGCGCGCGCATCTGATCAACAACACGCTGCCTGGCCCCGGACCGCTTGGTCCCCGCCGTCCGTTCAAGACGCTCACTTTCATTGACGGCACCCAACTCACTCCGAGCAGCGCGGACGCGGTGATTCAGAGTCAGACGTTTCCGGTCAGCACGATCAACCTACTCGAAAACAGCGCGCAAAGCTGGTACGACGCCGGCTACATTAACGTGCGGCGCCGCTACTCGCATGGGCTCAGCTTTCTGGCCAACTACACTTTTTCGAAGAATCTGACGAACGCGCCGGATTTCCGGTCGCCGATGGATGAGTCGGCGATCCCGCAAGACAATCGCAACCTCCCTTTGGAAAAAGGGCTGGGCTGCGACACACGTAATCGATTTGCGATTAGCTCCGTCTATGACATTCCCGCTTATCGCCGCGCTGAATTCGCCCGGCTAATTACCCAGAATTGGCATCTTTCCGCAATTTATCAATATCAGACCGGCATGCCGTTCACGATTTCGGTGTTCGGCGACACCGCGAATTCCGGAACGATTCTGGGTGAGAATCCGATCCGCGCGAACGTAACCGGCCAGCCGATTTTTGGGCCTGGCACGCGGACGGCGGAGGAATGGTTCAGTCCCGCTGCGTTCGCGGCCCCGCCGGCTTTCACCTACGGAAACGTTGGGCGCAACACGCTTTACGGTCCATCGATGCGCACTTTGGATCTGGCGATTGCGCGTTCCTTCAATTTTACCGAGCGCCTGGCGTTTCAATTCCGCGCGGAAGCCTTCAACGCGCTCAATCAGATTAATCTCGGTACGCCGAACCGGTTCGTGAACACGCCGCAATTCGGCACCATCACGATGGCAATGACGCCTGGCCGCCAACTGCAATTGAGTGCGCGGATGTCGTTTTAACTTTGGCGAGCGCGTCTAAGTTGGGCGTCGCTGGCAGGGCTATTCCTAGGCGAAACTCATAAGGCAAGATGTCCACCACCGCGGCCGCGCCAACCACGGAGGACTGTCCATGATGGGCGCACCGGTTGGTGAGCTATGCTCGAATGAAAATGTTTTTGCCAGATTTGGTGACCAGCCTTAGACTTATGGGGCCATCCCGCTTGGCATTCCTCTAGCCGTTTAAATTTCGTTCGAAGGAGCTTCTTGATGAGTGGTGTCAGAGTTCTCGTTGGTACGCGCAAAGGCGCGTTCATTCTTACTGCGGACGGCAAGCGCGAGAAATGGAACGTCAGCGGACCGCATTTCGCGGGCTGGGAGATTTACCACGCGAAGGGATCGACGGTCGATCCCAATCGCGTGTACGTTTCACAAACGAGCGGATGGTTTGGACAGGTGATTCAACGCTCCGACGACGGAGGCAAAACCTGGTTTCAGCCGGGAACGCCGCCCGGTGAAGAGAAGGGCCCCGACGGAATGCCGAAAGGTGAGAGCAATAAATTTGTTTACGACGTCTCGCCGGAAACCGGCAAGCCGCTGACAACCCATCAATTTTATGACGGCACGCAGCATCCATGGGAGTTCAAGCGCGTCTGGCATCTTGAGCCGTCGTTGACGGAACCTGACACGGTTTTTGCCGGCGTGGAAGATGCAGCGCTCTTCAAATCCAAAGATGGCGGAAAAACGTGGAGCGAACTTTCGGGACTGCGCGGTCACGGAACCGGGCCGAAGTGGCAGCCCGGCGCGGGCGGCATGTGTCTTCACACGGTCATTCTGGATCCCAGCGACCCGAAGCGTATTTATATCGCCATTTCCGCCGCGGGGGCGTTTCGCAGTGATGATGGCGGAGCGACGTGGAAACCGATAAACAAGGGCCTTCATTCACTTTATATTCCGGATCCCACGGCGGAAGTTGGACATTGTGTGCATCATGTCGCGATGAACCCGAAGCGGCCGGGTGTGCTGTTTATGCAAAAGCACTGGGATGTGATGCGCAGCGACAACGCGGGCGATTCGTGGACGGAAGTCAGCGGGAATCTGCCAACCGATTTCGGATTCGTGATTGACGTGCACGCTCATCAACCGGAAACGATTTACGTGGTCCCCATCAAGAGCGATTCGGAACACTTCGTGCCCGACGGAAAACTTCGCGTTTACCGCAGCAAGACTGGCGGCAACGAATGGGAAGAATTGACGAAGGGGCTGCCGCAGCAGAATTGTTACGTCAACGTTCTGCGCGATGCAATGGCCGTCGATTCGCTCGACGACTGCGGCATTTATTTCGGTACATCGGGGGGACAGGTCTACGTTTCTCCGGACGGCGGTGACTCATGGAAGGCTATCGTTCACGATTTGCCCGGCGTTCTCTCGGTTGAGGTCCAGACACTCAAATGATTCGCGTTGTTCTTCCACAACATTTACGCACGCTGGCCCACGTCGGCAGCGAAGTGCAAATCAGCGTGACAGGACCAGTGACACTGCGTTCAATTTTGGATGCCATCGAAGCCGAATACCCGATGCTGCAGGGCACGATTCGCGATCACACCACGCAGCAACGGCGTCCGTTCTTGCGTTTCTTCGCTTGTGGCGAGGACTTGTCGCTCGAATCTCCGGATACGCCGGTTCCGCCGGAAGTGGTTGCCGGCGCGGAGCCGTTTCTGGTGATCGGCGCTATCGCCGGTGGCTGAGGCTGTGTCCTTCGGTCGCCGCGCTCAAGCGTGATCCACGAGGATCTGGCGCATCAATTGCGCCGCTATTCCGAAAAAGTGGCCGCGGCTTTGCCACTCAGGAAGATTTTGTCTCACCATCCGCACACAGGCTTCGTGCACAAGCGCCGTGCTCCGTAGCGTATGTCCCGGCTTATCGCGTTGCAGGAAATGTTGCGCGATATGGCGCAGTTCCTCGTAAGCGAGCGGGATTAGCGCGTCTAGCGCCTGGCGATCGCCTTTCCGCCAACGCACGAGTAGTTCAGTGACCTGTCGCAGCCGCCCGAGTCCAAATCCGCCCCTAACTTGTAGAGAGTGGGTTTGTTCCGGTTGCGCGCGAGGAGATCGGCTCCGGAGCAGAGTTGTCAACGAAGTCGCAGGGCCGTTTGGATCGCCTCCGCAAGATGGATTGTCTTGCGTCCAGTCGCCTGTTCAATTTGTTCGCGGCAACTGAAGCCATCAGCGAGGATCATGGTGTTTTCGTCCGCTTGCCGAACGCGGGGAAGCAGCACTCGCTCTCCGCAGGCTTGCGAAATTCTATATTTATCTTCTTCGTAGCCAAATGCTCCGGCCATTCCACAGCAGCCCGACTCCAGCAGTTCATAGCGCAGCCCGAGCTTGTTCATCTGCGCTTTGTCAGCCTGTAATCGCATGATGGCCTTGTGATGACAGTGCCCCTGCACCAATGCGCTGCGCTCCAGCTTTGGTGGCGAGAAATTCGGCGCGTATTTTTCCAGAAATTCCGCCAGAGTCATCGTCAACCCGGCAAGCTTGCGCGCGTCCTCTCGTTTTGGAAAAAGATCGAGCATTTCGTCGCGAAACACAGAGCAGCAGCTCGGCTCCAGCACTACCAAGGCAACGCCGTTTGCAATCGGTTCGCGCAACGCGGTCAAAATTTTCTCGAGGTATGCAGATGCCATATCCAAAAAACCCTGGTCGTAGAGCGGCCGCCCGCAACAAAGCCGGATCTCCGGAATCGTTACGCTAAACCCAGCTGCTTCGAGCACTTCCACCGCCGCGTCCAGAGTGCCCGGTCGAAAGTTGTTGTTGAACGTATCCGGCCATAACATCACACGCCTATTATTCGCACCGGTCTCGGCGTATTTGGTAAACGTTGCGCGAAACGTCTTTCGCGCAAACGCGGGCAGCGTTCGTTCACTCGCAATCCCAATTAATTTCCTGATAAACGCACTCATTCCCGGCAAATGAAGTAATCCATTTGCAACGCGCGGCGCTATCGCAGCCACGGTAGTCCATTTGTCCATCCAGCCAAACACAAAAGCGCGCAGGGGCCGCATGCGGCCATGCCAATAGTGCGAGAGAAATTCCGCCTTGTATGTTGCGACGTCCACATTCACCGGACAGTCGCCCTTGCATCCTTTGCATGCGAGGCAAAGATCCAGCGCTTCCTTCACCTCTTCGCTCTTCCAACCATCCGTTAACACTTCGCCACGCGTCATTTCCCAAAGCAGATGCGCGCGCCCTCGTGTGGAATGCTTTTCTTCGCGCGTCACCATAAAACTCGGGCACATCGTGTCTTGTTCGCCTAGCCCCGCGGCGCGACGGCACTTGCCAACCCCCACGCATCGTTCAACTGCTTGCGAAAAGTCGCCGCTGTCCTGAAGGAACGCAAAGTGTGTCGCGCCCGTGTTTCTTTTCGTTGGCACGGAAAGCCGCAGATTTTCATCGATCCTGTAGGGGTCGACCACTTTTCCTGGATTCATTTTTCCATCGGGATCCCAAATCGCCTTAAATTCTCGAAACGCCTGCACCAGGTCCGCGCCGAACATTTTCGGTAGATACTCCGCCCGTGCCTGGCCGTCGCCATGTTCGCCCGAAAGCGATCCGCCATATCGGACGCATAGGTCCGTCGCTTCTTCCATGAATGCGCGCCACTTTTTCACTCCCGCCGCCGTTGCCAGATCAAAGTTCACACGGTTGTGCACGCAACCGTGTCCAAAATGTCCGTAAAGAGCCGCTTTGTATTCGTATTTGCCGTATAGCTTCTGCAGATCCCGCAAATAGGCTCCGAGTTTTTCCGGTGCGACCGCCGAATCTTCCCAGCCCTCCCAGCTTGGGTCGTCGCCTGGCACGTAGGAATTCGCTCCCAGGCCCGACTCGCGAATCAGCCACACTCTTTTCTGCTCTGGTGGCGACAAAATGATCCGCGAACTCACGCCATTACGTCCCTCGACCGCTCGCAGGAATGTCCGCGCTTTTTCTTCCGCCTCCCCGGCGTTGCTTCCGCCGAATTCCACAAGCAGCCACCCACCGCCTTTCGGCAAGAGCGGCAAATACTCCCCTTGCAGCAGGCCCTTCTTCAAGATATTCCGCGTCGTTACGTTGTCGAATCCTTCCAGTCCAATAGGCCCAAATGGAATCACTTCGGGCGTATGATCCGCGGCTTCGAAAATATCCGTGTACCCAAGCACGACCAATGAGCGAGACAATTGCCCTTCGACCAGCTTCACTTTCGCCTCGAGTACCGTCACGCACGTTGATTCCGTGCCCACCAGCGCTCTTGCTAAATTGAAGTTGCCCTTTGCATCGGGCAGCAATTCATCCAGGTTGTAGCCGGAGACTCGCCGCGGGATTCTTGCGTATCGCTCGCGAATCAACTTTTCATATTTCGTCCTCAGCACGGAAAGTCGGCGGTGAATCTCACCTTCGCGTCCGCCCGATGCAATCCTTGCTTCGAACCCGTCCTGCGTCGTAGGCCCTACTCTCATTCGAGTGCCGTCGTACAGCAAAATATCCAGCTCCTGCAAGTTGTCGACGGTTTTTCCCGCCATCTGCGAATGTACGCCGCACGAGTTGTTCCCAATCATTCCGCCGAAGGTGCAGTGAGTGTGCGTCGCCGGGTCCGGGCCCCATGTCAGGCCGAATTCCGAAGTTGCGTCACGCAGTTGATCGCAAACTACGCCCGGCTGGACGCGCGCAAAACGCTCTTTAGGATTAATTTCGAGAATTTGGTTTAAGTATCGCGTCCAGTCAAGTACGACGGCAACGTTGCAGCACTGTCCGGCAAGGCTGGTCCCGCCGCCGCGTGAAAAAACCGGTACTCCAAACTTTTTGCAGACATCTATTGCGGCGACAACGTCCTCAATTGTTTTTGGAACCACGACTCCCAGTGGGACTTGCCGGTAGTTCGAGCCGTCCATCGCGTAAAGCGCTCGCGCGCCGGCGTCAAACGCCACGTGACCCTGCACCGCCTTTTTTAGTTCGTCTGCAACTTGCGAAAGGTCCATGGAAACTCTGCTCTCTCCCGAATTGGCAAAAAGAGTGTACTCCAGGCGTCTCTATCTGCCTCTAGCCCTTGCACTTAGTGCCCTCACGAAATCCTTATAAACCACCCACCAATTTTTTAGGCTCTAGCGTTCACTCTGTCTGGGTTCAAATCGAGGCGCCGATGACGGATCTGTTTTTCTCGCTGGTGACTGTCGCGTTCTTCGTGCTCGCGAACCTCTTTCTGCGCGCTTGCGCTCGTTTGAAATAGCGAAAGGATTTCCCATGCTCGGCCAGATCGCTCTGATTGCCTTGTGCGTCCTATTGTTTGGATACCTTCTCGCAGCCCTTTTGTGGCCGGAGAGGTTCTGAGCATGACGGCAATTGGCATATTTCAAATTTTTCTATTTCTCGCAATCGTGCTGGCAATCACCAAACCTATCGGGCTGTTTTTGGCTCACGTGTTTTCGAGCGAAAAAACATTTCTCGACCCGGCTTGTCGTCCCGTTGAGCGCCTGGTCTATCGGCTTTGTGGAATTGACGAAGCGGAAGAAATGACCTGGAAGCAGTACGGCTTCGCCATGCTCCTGTTCAGTGCCGCGTCCTTGCTGCTTTTGTACATTCTCGAACGCGCCCAGCATTTCTTGCCGCTGAATCCTCACCGGTTCGCAGGCGTCTCTCCCGCGCTCGCGTGGAATACGGCTGTCAGCTTCACTACGAACACCAACTGGCAGGCATACGTTCCGGAAACCACCATGAGTTACTTCACCCAAATGGTTGGGCTGGCGTACCACAATTTTGTATCCGCCGCCGTCGGCATCGCGCTTGCTGTCGCGCTCATTCGTGGCATCTCTCGAGTCAACTCGCATACAATCGGGAATTTTTGGGTGGATACCACCCGCGCGACGCTTTGGGTATTGCTTCCTGCCTGCCTTGTTCTGGCACTCGTTCTGGTTTCGCAGGGTGTCATCCAGAATTTTCACCCTTATCAACCCGTCTATCCGCTGGATGGCCGCGCAGCCGCGGAACAAGTCATTCCGCAGGGTCCCGTCGCTTCACAGGAAGCCATCAAAGAACTCGGCACGAACGGCGGAGGCTTCCTCAACGCCAACAGCGCACACCCTTACGAAAATCCCATGCCGTTCACGAATTTCCTTCAACTCATCATGATTTTTGCCATTCCGAGTGGTCTCACTTATACGCTTGGCCGCATGACCGGTTCCACGCGCCACGGTTGGGCCGTCTGGGCTGCAATGGCCGCTCTCTTCCTGGCTGCGGTGTTTGCCGTTTACGCCGCCGAGTCGCATCCGACACCGGCACTTAGCGCCGCGACGCCTGCTGCCGCTGCTGCTGGGAATCTCGAGGGCAAGGAACTTCGCTTCGGGATCGCGGGCTCTTCGATTTTCGCCACGGTCACCACCGACGCCAGTTGCGGCGCCGTTAACGGAATGCACGATTCCTTCACGCCGCTCGGTGGCATGGTCCCGCTCATTAACATTCTTCTCGGCGAAGTCGTGTTCGGCGGCGTCGGCGCCGGCCTTTGCGGCATGATCGTGTTCGTCATCATCACTGTTTTTCTCGCCGGCCTCATGGTCGGCCGCACTCCGGAGTACCTAGGCAAAAAGATCGAAGCGTATGACGTTAAAATGGCGATGCTCTCGATTCTGATTTTCCCCGTCACCGTTCTTAGCTTTACCGCAATAGCTTCGGTAACTTCCTTTGGCCAGGCCGGTATCTCCAATCCCGGCCCGCATGGCCTTACGCAGATTCTCTATGCGTACACTTCGGCCGCCGGCAACAATGGCTCCGCCTTCAACGGCATCAACTCGAATACGAATTGGTATAACAACTCGCTTGCCGTCGCCATGCTTCTGGGCCGGTTTTTTGCTGTCGTCCCGATTCTCGCCATCGCCGGCAATCTCGCGCAAAAAAAATCGGTCGCGGAATCAGCCGGCACTTTTCCCGTCACCACACCGCTCTTCTCGACACTTCTCGTCTCGACGGTTCTGATTGTCGGCGCGCTAACCTTTTTTCCAGTCCTCAGCCTCGGTCCCATCCTCGAGCATCTCCAAATGGCTGCTGGAAAGCTTTTCTAGGGACCCACGACGACCATGAAACCAGCCGCCAAAAAGACCGAACTCTCCGCGCTGATTCGCCGCGCCATCTTCGAATCGTTCGTAAAACTCGACCCGCGCATCCTCTACAAAAATCCCGTTATGTTCGTCGTCGAGATCGGCGCCAGCGTTACCACCATCGATCTCGTTCACGGCGTCGCCACGCACGCCGCTGGCTTCGGTTTCAGCCTGCAAATCACGGTCTGGCTCTGGTTCACCGTTCTCTTTGCCAATTTCGCCGAAGCGATGGCCGAAGGGCGCGGCAAAGCGCAAGCCGAAACGTTGCGCAAAGCCCGCTCCGAAACGCTCGCACGCCGACTCGCCGATTCCGGCGCGGAAGAAAAAGTCCCCGGATCCAATCTGAAGTCTGGTGATGTCGTCCTCGTCAGCGCCGGCGAAATGATTCCCGGCGACGGCGAAATCATCGAGGGTATCGCATCCGTCGACGAGTCAGCCATTACGGGCGAATCCGCTCCGGTCATTCGCGAATGTGGGGGTGACCGCTCCGCTGTCACGGGGGGAACGCGCGTGCTCTCCGACGAAATCAAAATCCGCATCACGGCGAATCCCGGTCAAACGTTCCTCGATCGCATGATCCGTTTGGTTGAAGGCGCCGAGCGCCAAAAAACGCCCAACGAGATCGCACTCAATATCCTGCTCGCCGGCCTAACGCTTCTTTTTCTTCTTGCCGTTGTCACCCTTCAACCATTCGCAATTTACTCCAATGCCCCGCAAAATCTTTTTGTCCTCATCGCATTGCTCGTTTGCCTGATTCCCACGACCATCGGCGGCCTTCTGTCCGCGATTGGAATTGCCGGCATGGATCGTCTCCTCCGCCGCAACGTACTGGCCATGTCCGGTCGCGCGGTCGAAGCCGCCGGCGACGTGGACATTCTGCTTCTGGACAAAACCGGTACGATTACGCTCGGCAATCGCGCCGCTACGCACTTTTTCCCCGCACCCGGCGTGGACGAGTCTCATCTCGCCGACGCCGCGCAGCTCTCTTCCCTCGCCGACGAAACGCCCGAGGGTCGCTCGATTGTTGTCCTCGCCAAGGAACGCTACAAGCTTCGCGGCCGCGATCTTTCCACTCACCATGCCGTCTTCCATCCTTTTTCCGCACAAACCCGCATGTCCGGAGTCGATATTGACGGCCGCGAAATTCGCAAAGGCGCTCGCGAAGCCATCACGCGTTACATCCACGAAAGAAGCCATATTGTTCCCGCCGAAGTGCAGCAAGCGGTCGACGAAATTTCGAACTCCGGCGGCACGCCGCTTCTTGTCGCTGAAAATCGCCGCGTTCTCGGCGTCATCGCTCTCACCGATATCGTTAAAGGCAGCATGCGCGAACGGTTCGCTCATCTTCGCGCCATGGGCATTCGCACCATGATGATCACCGGCGACAATCCGCTCACTGCCGCTGCCATCGCCCGTCAAGCCGGTGTCGATGATTTTCTCGCCGAAGCAAAACCCGAAGACAAGATGGCGCTTATCAAGCGGGAGCAATCCAAAGGCCGCCTCGTCGCCATGACCGGCGACGGCACCAATGATGCGCCAGCGCTGGCTCAGGCTGATGTAGGCGTGGCGATGAACACCGGCACGCAAGCCGCGAAAGAAGCCGGCAACATGGTCGATCTCGATTCCAATCCGACCAAGCTCATCGAAATTGTGGAAATCGGCAAACAACTCCTCATCACTCGCGGCGCCCTCACAACGTTTTCCGTCGCCAATGACGTTGCGAAATATTTCGCAATTATCCCCGCGATGTTCGCGGTCGCTCTTCCACAGCTCGGCGTGCTCAACGTCATGCATCTCGCGACGCCGCAATCCGCCGTTCTTTCCGCCGTGATTTTCAATGCGCTGATTATCGTCGCGCTTATTCCACTCGCGTTGCGGGGAGTTCGCTACCGCCCTCTTGGTGCAGCCGCTCTGCTTCGCAGGAATCTTTTTGTTTATGGCCTCGGCGGCATTGTCGCGCCGTTTCTCGGAATTAAATTGATCGACGTCGTAATTCGCGCATTGCACTTCGCTTAGGAATCGTTATGGTAAAACAACTCAAAATCGCCATCCTTTTCACTGCGGTAACGACGATTCTCTGTGGCGTCCTTTATCCGCTCGCTGTCACCGGCGCCGCCAAACTATTGTTCGCCGATAGAGCGAACGGCAGTCTCGTTGGCACGAAGGGGAAAATCATCGGATCGAAGCTCATCGGCCAGTCCTTCGTTTCGCCTGTCTATTTTCATCCTCGGCCTTCCGCGGCTGGCACCGGGTACGATTCGCTTGCGTCCGGCGGTTCCAATCTCGGCCCAACGAACCGCCAACTCGCTGACCGCATCCAATCGCAAGCGGCTGAGCTCCGCGCCGAAGATTCTGCGAAACCAATCCCCGCTGACTTGCTGACCACATCTGCCTCGGGTCTCGATCCGGATATCTCGCCCGAAGCCGCCGATTTTCAAGTCCCACGGATAGCCCGCGCGCGGTCCATGTCCGAACCTGATCTGCGAGCCCTCGTTCGAGCGCACACCAAACCACGTCAATTCGGCTTTTTGGGTGAACCGCGCGTTAATGTTTTGGAATTAAATCTCGCGCTCGATGCCGCCTATCCCGGCGCGATCGGCAAGTGACCCGAATTCGTTATTCTTTGCTCTTGTCGTCTGAAGGCCTTTCCTTCGGCGGCTGAAAACGGTAGCCCACCCACGGCTCGGTCAAAATAAATTTCGGCTTTGCCGGGTCCGCTTCAATCTTTTTTCGCAGTTGATTGATCATCACCCGTAGGTATTCCGGCTCATCTCCGTAGTCCGGTCCCCACACGGTTTGCAACAATCGCCTGTGCGTCAGCGGTTTGCCTGCACTCGCCACAAGTTGCCGCAGCAACTCGAACTCTTTCGGCGTCAGATGCACTTCTTTTCCACTTGCGGTTACTTGCCGCGTTTCGAAATTCACACTCAGCGTCTTCGATTCGAAGTTCGTCAACTTCGCTTGCGCGCCGCGCCGCCTTAGCGCTGCTCGCAACCGCGCCAGCAGTTCCTGCATCCCGAACGGCTTAACCACATAGTCGTCCGCACCCGCGTCCAGCGCCATCACTTTGTCGCGTTCTGCATTTCGCACCGTAAGCATCAAAATCGGCACATCTGAGTGCCGGCGGATTTCGTGGCAAGTCTCCAAACCGGTCATTCCCGGCATATTCACGTCCAGCAAAATCACGTCTGGTGGCGACGTTCGAAACAGATTCAGCGCTTCTTCTCCCGTCCCCGCTTCGAAGATTGTGTATCCCTCCGCGGACAATGCCGTGCGCAACACGCGCCGCACTTGCTGCGCGTCATCCACAATCAATACCTTCGCGCTGGTCATCGCGTTTCTCCCGCAGTCCGCGCAATCGGTAGCGTAAAGGAAAATACAGATCCATGCCCCAACTGGCTCGTCACTGTGATCGATCCTCCGTGCGCTTCCACGATGGCCCGTGCAATTGACAGGCCCATTCCCGTTCCTTGCGCCACCGCTCGCTGTTCTTTGCCCCTGTAAAATTTGTCGAAAATCAATCCTTGCTCCAGCCCGTCGATCCCCGGGCCCTGGTCGGCCACGCTTAGCGACACAAAATTTCCCGCGCCCTCCGCGCTCACCACGATGCGCTGACCCTTGTCGGAATACAGATTCGCATTGTCGAGCAGTTGCACCACCACTTCTTTTGCACGCGACAAATCCGCTCGAACCTTCGGCAATCCATTTTGAATTTGCACTTTGACATCCCGGTCGCCCAGCGCGTGTTTACAATCGTTCATCGCGGCGTCAATCAGTTTGTCAATGCTTAATGGCTCGAACTCCAGTACGACCTCTCCGGCCTCCAGCCTCGCCATCTCCGACGCTTCCTCGATTAATCGATTCAGGCGGTCGCACTCTTCATCCATTATCTGCAGCAACTCCTGCCCCTGCTCGGCCTTCGGCGCTCGTTCCGAGAGTAATGACGTGACTGACGCCTTGATGGACGTCAGCGGAGTCCGGAAATTGTGCGTAATCGAATCGAGCAACGCTGACTTCAGCCGTTCGCTTTGCCGGTCCGCCTCCGTTTTGGTTAGTTGCTCCACCGCGCGCGCCCGCTCAATCGCAATCCCCAGTAGCGTGCCAACGGCCTCCAGTGTTTGCCGCGTCAGCCTTGCGCCGGATACGCCAAAACTTCCAATCGAACGGACGCCCAATCGAATCGGCGCGTAGCTGAAGCTTTTTGCAGCATCAATAATCGGCTCTTCCCGCTCGAACGATGCCCGCAACTGATCCTCTTCCAATTGCAGAGTCCCATGCCCCGACCTGTAAAATTTTTGTTTCTCCGCAAGGAACACGCTTGCCGCACCTGCCTCAAAGGACTCCACGATGTGGTTCGGAATCGCATTCAGCAGTTGAATCACGTTTCCTTCGCCCAATAGCTTTTGGCTGAACGCATACAACTGCTCGATCTCTCTCCTCCGTCGGTCCGCCACGTCGGCCGCTTTGCGAATGCGGCTGGATAACTGGCTCCCGACGATTGCCGTCATCAAAAACGCCGCCAGTGCCACCCAGTTCTGCGGGTCGGCCACCGTAAACCGCCCAATCGGGGGCAGGAAAAAGTAGTTGAAAGCCAGCATCGCGGCGACCGACATCAGCGCCGAGACCGCCATTCCCCACGCCGCGGAAACTGCTAAAATCGCCAGTAGCAGCGAAAGCGCTACCGTCGTCTGATTTACATGCAGATTTGTCTTTCGATAGAACGCTGTAACCGCGGCCACGATCACCAGTGACGCGATAGTTCGCAGGATGCGTTGCCGGGCATTTCGCTGCATGTTGCAAGTCTATCGCAGTCGGGCGGCGACTCGCTTTGTCGGTTGCGCTTTAGCTCGGAGAGATCTCGAACTTGCCCAAGAAACCAGAAGATTGGCTCGAAGTCGCCTCCCCTGGTGAAAAAGCCAAGGGCGGCTTCAAGCTGTTTCTCGGTTATGCGCCCGGCGTCGGAAAAACGTACAGCATGCTCAGCGAAGCCATTCGGCGCCACGCTCGCGGTGAAGACATCGTCATCGGCATCATCGAATCGCATGGCCGCAAGGGCATTGAAGAACTTACCGCACAGCTTGAATCCGTCCCGCGCCGCAAAGTCGAATACAAGGGCACCATGTTCGAAGAGATGGATCTGGACGCGATTCTTGCCCGCAAACCCGCCGTCGTTCTGGTTGATGAGCTCGCTCACACAAATATTCCCGGAAGCAAACATCGCAAGCGCTACGAAGATATTCAGGAAATTCTCGCCGCTAAAATCGATGTGCTGTCCACTCTCAACATTCAACATATCGAAAGCATCTCGCCCACTGTCCGCAACATCACCGGCATCACTGTCCGCGAAACCGTTCCCGACTGGGTGCCCATGACTGCCAGTGAAACCGTTATGGTCGATCTCACTCCCGAAGCCCTGCAAAACCGCATGCGCCGCGGCGATGTCTATTCGGCGACCAAGGTCGAACAGGCGCTCGACAATTTTTTCCGCCGCGGCAATCTCATCGCCCTTCGTGAGCTTGCCCTCCGCCAGGTTGCCGAGCAAGTCGACCGCAGCCTCGAAAACTACATGGCCGCAAAAGACATTCAGAAAAATTGGGCGGTGCGCGAACGCATCGCTGTTTGCGTCAGCTCCAATCCCGCGGCGCAATATCTCATCGCGCGTGCCGCCCGCATGGCCCGCCGCCTCGATTCTGAACTCTACGTGATTCACGTCGAAACGGGACGCAACAACAGCGACGAAGAACAGCGCTCCGTCACCGCGAATCTCCGCTTTGCGGAGAATCTCGGCGCGACGATCTTGCAGCTAAAAGGTGTCAGCGTTGCGGACACGGTCGCACATGCCGTTCGCGAAAAGCATATTACGCAGGTCATCTTTGGCCGATCCATTACGAAGGGTTGGAAAAAGTATCTCTATCTGTCCGCGGCCCACCGGTTTCTGCGAGAATCTCCGGAGGTTGACGTTCATATCGTCACCCACGAAACTGAATGACAGAAAAGTCCGAGCCGCGTGCAGGGCGGCTTGAAACCGCACATTTCCCCTTCGCCGCCCTTCCAAAAAATCGATATTGTGTTTAAATAAATCGTTTTACTAAATATGGCTGTTGCATTACTATCTGGTCGTCTGGTGCCGTTTTACTGAGTCCAAATTCTAGCGCTTCCCGAGTCGAGATAATGTTTTCCTATTTCCACGGTCGTTTGCTGCCGCAATTTCGGTCGCTTTTTTCTTGTGCGCTCGTCGCGCTTGCCTGTTTTTTCGCGCCTCATTCGGCCTCAGGTCAAGCCGCCTACTCCACGGCTCAACCTGCTCACGAATGGGATGATCCCTCGATCGAGCCGCGTGTTGAAGAGCTTCTGAAGAAAATGACTTTGGAAGAAAAGGTCGGGCAGCTCGTTCAGTATTCCGCCGGCCAGCCCACGGGTCCCGGAACTGGTCGCACCGATTACAACGACATGCTGGCAAAAGGCCAAATCGGAGCGCTCTTCAATATCGTCACGGCGAAAGAGAGCAACGCCTTCCAGCGTATCGCCGTTGAAAAGTCCCGTCTCCACATCCCCCTTTTGTTTGGTCTCGACGTAATCCATGGCTTCCGCACCGAATTTCCGATTCCACTTGGCATTTCGGCAACGTGGGATCCTCTCCTTGCGGAACGCGCCGCGCGCGTCGCCGCTCGAGAAGCCTCTGCAACGGGAATTCGCTGGGCCTTCTCTCCGATGATCGACATCACTCGCGATCCTCGCTGGGGCCGCACCGCCGAAGGGAACGGTGAAGACCCATTTCTCGGCGCGGCTCTCGCTCAGGCCTACGTGCGCGGTTACCAAGGCCGGCATTTGAACAACGCCGAAAGTATTCTTGCCTGTCCGAAACATTACGTCGGTTACGGCGCCGCCGAAGGCGGGCGCGACTACAACACAACCGAAATTTCCGAGCACACCTTGCGCGAAATTTATCTTCCGCCCTTTCGCGCCGCAATCGACGCCGGCGCCGGCACCATCATGAGCGCCTTCAATTCCTTAAATGGAATTCCCACTTCCGCGAATCCGTTCACCTTGAAAAAAATCTTGCGGCAGGAATGGGGATTTCGCGGCATCGTGGATAGCGATTGGACTTCCGTCGCCGAACTGATGAATCACGGCATCGCCAACGACGGTGCAACCGCCGCGCGCAAAGCGTTTCAAGCCGGCGTGGACATGGATATGGTCAGCAGCCTTTATCACGACCACCTCGCGGATCTCGTTCACTCCGGCCAGGTTTCCGAAGCCGACATAGACGAATCCGTCCGCCACGTTCTTCGCATAAAATTCGCGCTCGGTCTATTCGAAAATCCTTATGTCGATGAAAAGAAAGAATCCTCGGCGATGCTGCAACCGGAAGCCGTCGCGCTTTCCCGAGAGGTCGCCGAACGATCCTTCGTTCTGCTGAAGAACGACCTCTTGTCTTCCGCCACGCCGCTGTTACCTCTGTCGCCGGATATTAAATCGGTCGCGGTGATCGGTCCGCTTGCCGACGATGGCGCCGCGATGATGGGTTCCTGGGGCGGACTCGGCAATGGCCGGGACGCCGTCACGCTCCGCGCTGCCCTTAATCAAAGGCTCGGTGAAGCGCGCGTGCACTACGCAAAAGGCGCCGAGTTTTCCACCGCGACGGACACGCAACTCAAAGCCGCCGTTGACGCCGCAAAAGGTTCTGACGTTGCTATTCTTGCGCTCGGAGAGAATGGTCCGGATATGACCGGCGAAGCGGCCTCGCGCGCGCATCTTGATCTTCCCGGCCGCCAGGAACAACTGCTCGAAGCCGTCGTTGCAACGGGAAAACCTGTGGTGCTGCTCGTCTTCAGCGGACGTCCCCTTATTCTCCCTTGGGCTTTCCAGCATGTTCCTTCTGTGCTGGCCGTGTGGTTCCCCGGTATACAGGCTGGACCCGCGCTCGTCCGCACTTTGTTTGGCGAAAATATTCCTGGCGGAAAGCTGAGCATGACCTGGCCCCGCAGCTTGGGCCAAATTCCGCTCTACTACAACGCGCTGAATACTGGCCGCCCCGCCACGCAGGACGAGGCGCGTTTCCAGAATGGCCACGACGAAAAATTCGTTTCACGCTATATCGACGAACCGAACTCACCGCAATTTCCATTCGGCTTTGGCCTCACCTATTCAACGCTTCGCTTTGGCCCCGTCGAGCTGAACAAACCGGAGTTACGCCTCGATTGGTTGCGCGAAGGATTGAACAAATCGTCTTCTTCCGGCCCGGCGCCGTTGCTTGCCGGCGCCAACGTTACCAATAGCGGTTCGCTAGCCGTGACGGAGACTGTTCAACTTTATGTGCGCCTTGAAGGCACAAGCGTTTCTGAGCCTGTTCGCGCGCTGAAGGGTTTTCAGAGGGTGACGCTTGCGGCCGGCGAAACCAAACGCGTTGTTTTTAGCGTGCCCGCCGAGGCTTTTGCGTTGTGGAACGATCAGAATGTTTTCACCGTTGAACCGGCGCGCGCGACCATCTGGATCAGCGACGACTCACGATCCGGCACCGGCGCCACGATCGAAATTCGCTACAAAGCAAATTAAATCCTTTCGAGGTAATTGCGAGAAAAGTCTTTCAAAAAAAATAAGCGGAGGCGAGCACCCGCCTCCGCTCTTGTCCTCGGTTGCACTCTATTTATGGTTTTAGTTGAGGGGAAGCCTTCTGCAGCCGTCCGACGAGCTTCGCTCCAGCCGGCGGTGCGTCAACTTTCGATTCGAGAACGATCTTCTGCGCGGAGGCTTCTTTGCCGTACAGGCGATGATTGGCATCTTCGTCCGGGCGCAGCGTGGATCCTTCCAGGGAAATTCCCGCGAAAACGCCGCGCGCTCGCGAGTAGCTCAGCATTTCGGCGCGCATATACGCGTCGGTGTCCGCCGAGGCCGTTCGGCCTTTCGGGCCTGCTGCGACGGTCGCATCAGCGCCGAGTTTCACTTTGCTCTTCAGCAAGCTTTCCATGCCGCGGTTGTTCATCACCAGGATGACGAAGTCAGTTGCTTCGCCGCCGATTTGCAGTCCGACGCTGCCGCCTTCGAGCGCATACATTGCCGGAGCGCCCCACGGCCCACTGAAGTCTTTTCCGGTGCGGCACACCATCGTGCCGCGTCCATAGCTGCCGCCGACGATGAATGCCGCCTTCAAAACGGACGGCAGAACGACGACGCAGCGCGCCTTATCCAGCAGATCTTGTGGGATGTCGTCTGGAACGTTCAGGATTTCGTCCATCACGGTTCCAGCGTTTTCGAGTCGTTTGGTTTCGTCTTTTGTATCTTCGCCGGCGCGAGCGAACGCGGTCGGCGCGATCAAAAGTGCCCCCATCAGAATTGCTTTCCAGTTTTTCATTGCAACGTCTCCTTTTCTTGATTCAGCGCTTTGTTCGCAAGATCGGACCCGAATTCACGTGCGTCGAGCGATGAGGCCGAGCAACGACGCCAGAAAAAGAATTACGAAGATAAAAAACAAAATTTTTGCAATTCCTGCCGCCGCGATCGCGACTCCCGCAAATCCAAAAATCGCTGCGATTAGCGCGACAACGAAAAATCCCAGTGACAACCTGAACATTTCGCCCCCTTAGAATTGGTTTGCTGGTTTGTATGACGCAAACTGCCGGTTGGGCATTTTTTGCAGGGATGGGATTTATGTCACACTGGAAAAAGGGCAATCGCGGTGCCGTTCGCGCAGAAAATGCCTATCTCGTGACGATTCAGCAAGATATATCGTCTTCCGATAGATGTTGGCGCGAGCTGCGTCTCAGAAAGCGACGCCCTTTCGACGGCGTACGTGTAAAAAGTGCAGGGCCTGATGCGTACTAGAACTATGAAGGTTCTTCCGTCTGTTTACTTCGTAAATTGAAGCCGACGATCGTAGCCGGTCATTTCCAAATAGCCTACGCCGTGAATTTGCGCGGCGCCACGTTTCCCGGAAAACTCCATCGCGCCTTCCCAGTAACCTGGCGCCAGTTTGGAAGTTGCAGTTAATTCTTGTTGCGGCAGTCGCGTTGTCGCGGAGAGCCCAATCTCCAATTTCGGCACGGCCACGTTCCACGCAATCGGGTATATTGCGCCTGTCTGATTGCTTCTCCACGTTGCCCCGAAGGGCGTCAACGAGAATTCGCTCGCACGGAGATGCGTCGCCTTACCCAGTGGATCGACGTATGTCCCCGAGGAATACGGGTCAATCGAGCCGTCTTTGCGGCGAAGAATGAAGAGCATCAGTTCCGTCTTGTCTTCGAGTTGGATGCTGAACCAATCCCAACCTGTTTGATCGGCGCCGAGTTGGTGAGTGAAAAATTCGTGGTCCATCCAGGAGAGTCCGGATACCGCAAATTGTTTCCCTTGAAGAACGATAGTTCCGGTGGTCGCCAGGCGCGTCTGCGAAAAATAGCAGCTTGCCCGACCCGCGCCTTCGGCTTTCTGGCTCACACCATTTTCGCCGTGGATGATAGGAGCTTTTTCGGGCTTGAGCGAGAAGTCGAATTGAAATTCGTCGCTCTGTGCGGTCAGATGTTGTGTGCCGTCATTCTTCCAGGCGGCGAACCAATTTCCGTTCCACACTTTACCGCTGGCCGCATCGACGCCGGCGATGCCGGGGCCACTTCGATTGACTCGTTCGGAGTGATAGAAGCGGCCGCCGTCGAGGTCGCTCAAAGCCAAGTGAGCCAGATAGATGTCATGGACATCCCAGGCGTCGCGCTTTTGTTCGCCGCGACTGACACCCTGCCGGAAGAATGTAAGCTCGAATCCAAAAGCCCGGCCGTCGGCGGACTTTACGTTGCCGGTTGTGTACCACCACTCGGTTTGAAATTCCGGGTGAGCGAAAAAATCGCGCGGGAATTCATAGCGGTAACCTGGCAGAGCAACACGGTAAGGAACGTCCAACGCCGGAGAGATCGCGAGAAGGAGCACCGCGCAGAGGGTTCTACTCTTCATGAACAACCTCGACAGGGTTCAGCTGCACGGCGACTCGCGCGGGATAAAAGCCGGCAAGGACCGTCGCCGCAAAAATCAGCGAAATGGCTCCGGTCAGGATAGCGACCGGCCAATGGAAGCGAATGGTCCATCCGAAAGATTGTTTGTTGATGACAAAAATGAGAATCAGGGAGAGAGCGAAACCCAGTAAAAGCCCCGCCGCGTTGGCAAGCAGGCCCAGCAGGGCTGCTTCGGCCAAAATCATGCGGCGAATTTGCACGCGGCTGGCGCCGAGAAATCGTAACAGGCCCAGTTCGCGTTTGCGGTCGATGACGAGCGCGAGGAGGGCTCCCGCTACGCCCATAACGGCGACGAGGACGGCGACGGCTTCCAGCGCGTATGTGATCGCGAACGTTTTGTCGAAAATTACGATTGCTTGTTTGCGTAAGTCCCCGTTGGAGAAAATCAGAACGCGATAGTCCGCTGCCGCTCGCTCGATTTCTTTTCGTACCGCGAGGCGGTCGGCGCCATCCTTGGCATATACGGCGAGGTTGGACGGTGCATCATCGGGCAGATATTTTTTCATGGCACTTCTGTCCATGAGAATGAAGCCGCGTTCGCTGCCGTAGTCGTAGTAGACATCCGCAATGCGAAAGGTTGCGAGCGAAGTGCCGAGACGAACAGAGATGGAATCATTTCGCTTGAGATTGTGTTTGTATGTGAACGGTTCGCTGACGACGACCGCGTCGCCGCTTCGCAACTCGTTCCACACTTCTTCAGCCGGGCGGCCAGAGAAAAAATCGCTACGCCCGCGTTTTTGCGATTCGCGAAGGTCCGCGGCCGCGACGGTCGTGGGAACGCCATCGAAACTGACCTGATAAGCGCGCAAACGGTGCACAGCTTCGACGCCAGGGAGCGTCGCGAGTTTGTCTGCCAGCTCGGTCGAAATGGTGGGATGCCTGTCAACGGACGGATTTCCCGCCGGGCGGAGATAGAAGTCCGCCGGAACTTCGCCTTCCATCCATTGAATGACGGTGGTGCGAAAGCTTCCGACCATAATGCCGACGGCGGTCATCATGGCGATGGCCGTTGCGAGCGCTCCGACGAGTACAGACGTGCGACGAAGCGAACCGAGAAGGCTGCGAGAAGCGAGCAGGGCGGCGACGCCGGTGCGTTTCAATGTCGTCGCGGAGATCTTCATAACGGCACTGATCGCAGCGGGAATTGCCAGCGTACCGGCAGAAACGGCAAAGACTGTAGCGAGATAGCCGAAGAGCGGTTTGCCGCCAACGGCCGGCGCCTGAGCGGCGGCCCAAGCCGCAGCCGCCAAAACGACAGCGATGGTTAAATCGCGCGAAGAATGGACGCGGACGAGAAATTCGCGGCGGCCGCGGGCCATCGCCTCGATCGGAGTGATCTGAGCTGCTTCGCGAGCGGGGGCGTAGGCGGCAATGACCGCGACACCGATTCCCACGACAAGCGCGGTGAAGATGGAGGCGGCGTCCAACTCGATTGGGCCCGGGCGGCTGCTGACGTAAAGCGCGTCGACGGTCGCACCCATCAAGCGAACCGCGCCGCTGGCCATGATTCGGCCAAGCGGAATGCCGATCGCCGCGCCGACAACTCCGATCGCAGCGGCTTCGCCGGTGAAAGCGAGCAAGACGTCCATGCGGCTGGCGCCAAGAGCGCGGGCAATTCCAATTTCCGCGCGGCGACGTACGACCGAAACGGAAATTGTGTTGTAGATCAAGAACGCGCCGACGATGAGTGCGATATAGCTGAGCAGTTTTAAATTCCAGCGGAACGCAGCGAGCATTTTGCGATTTTCTTCGGTCGAAGTTCCGGCTGCCCGAATCTCGATGCCCGGTGGAAGCAGAGCGGAGATTTGCTTTGTGCGCGCGTCGATGTTTTCGCGCTCGGGAATGTTTACAAGGATGCGGTCGACTCTCGTGTTTCGGCTGACAACGCGTTGCGCGGCGGCGATGTCCATAACAATGGCGGGTTGATTCTGGTCATCGTAGATGCCGCGAACAGTGAAAGCACGTTCACGGTCGCCGACGATAAGCGAGATCTGCTGCCCTTTTCTCCAGCCAAGACTACTTCCAGCCCAGAGGCTATCGTCGCTGGAGAAATCCGGCATCCCGCTTTCGTCTGCCGTGGCTTGGTCTGGGGTGGCGTCCGCCTTTTTCGACGACAAGAGGTTCGATTCGCCAATGAGATCGAGGCCAAGCAGAACGACGGATTTTTTTGTGGACGCGACGACTGCAAAATCCTCGATGCGCGGCGAGATGGTGAGATTTATTGGAAGCGTCGCGATGCGGCCGACAATTTCTTCCGGGACACCGCCGGTGGCGGTGATTTCGAGGTTGTAGGTGCCAGTAAGGGTTTCCAGCGAAGAACGAAACGACCCGGTCGCCGCTGTTCCCGCCAGGTCCATTGCAAGGACGACGGCGACACCGAGCGCAACGGCGAGAATGGTCAAGCTCATGCGCACCGGTTCGCGGCCGAGGGGGCGGACCATCAGTCGCCAAAAAAGTTTTGCGCGGCCGGTCATGTGGTTCTTGTTCCGGTGCGCTTGACCGCCGCGATGCTTCCGTCACGAAGTTCGACGACGACATCAGCGATTGCAGCGGCTTCCATGCTGTGCGTGGCCATGAGCGTGGCGACTTTATTTTCCGACGCCAGACGTTTCAGCAAGTCGAGAATGACGGCGCCGGTTGTAGTGTCCAGATTTCCGGTC
>DATLVG010000112.1:0-6615 GCA_035577625.1 Candidatus Dormiibacterota bacterium | reverse complement strand
GACGTCGGCGTCGAGCAGGCCGACTTTGTAGCCGAGCTTGGCGAGTGCGAGCGAAAGATTCACGGCGACAGTGGTTTTACCGACGCCGCCTTTGCCGCTAGCGACGGTGATCAGATTTTTTACGCCGGGAATCGGCTGGCGTTGCGGCATTTGTTGGGGTGCTGGACCTGGGGGCATAAAACTTTTTCCTATCTTAAATGAAGAAAGCTTTCATCGCGCAAACGAGACGCGATGGACTCACGCGTTGGTGCCGTGGCACTTTTTGTATTTTTTGCCGGAGCCGCACGGGCACGGATCGTTTCGACCAACCTTGGCACCTGCGCGAACAGGCTTCGGCGCTTCCGCTTGTGCCGCGCCGGTTTGATACTGCAATTCTTTCTCCTGACGCTCTTGTTTACGTTCCATCGCGCGGGCAAATGAAGGCAATTGCGCGGGGGCTTCAGCAGCGCGCGCTGCAGCACTGGCTGCTGCCGCCAGCGGGCGCGGAGCCGCGGGTGGAGGAGTTGGCGGCTGGTCGCCGCCTTGCGGTCCGCCTTCCACCTGCACTTGCACATGGAAAAGATAACGCACCGTTTCGTTGTCGATGCGCGTCATCATGTCTTCGAAAAGAACAAATGCTTCCTTCTTGAATTCGACGAGCGGATCTTTTTGCGCGTAGCCGCGAAGGCCAATCGCTTCCTTGAGATGATCGAGCGAGAGCAAGTGATCTTTCCACTGCGAATCGACCACATCAAGAATGATGCGGCGCTCAAGCCAGCGGACAAGTTCCGGCGAAAGTTGCTTCTCTTTATCCTGGTACTTTTTCCGAATCGCTTCGACCAAGGCATCGGCTAGCTGGTCATGATTCATCGACGAAGGATCGGCGCCGGCGGCTTTGGCATCCACCCCGAACTGGCTATTCACTTCCGCAAGGAATTGCGTGGTGTTCCATTCGTCGGGATGCACTTCTTTCGCGCAATACGTATCAACGAGTTCGAGCCCGACGTCTTCCGCAATGCCGAGAACGTAGTCACGCTGATCTTTGCCTTCGAGTGCGGAGCGGCGAATCGCGTAAATCGTTTCGCGCTGCTTGTTCATTACGTCGTCGTATTCGAGCAAGTGTTTGCGCGCGTCGAAGTTCTGCGCCTCGACGGATTTCTGCGCGTTTTCAATGCGGCGCGAAATGAGGCCGGATTCGATGGGAACGCCTTCGGTCATGCCGAGCCGGTACATCAATGCTTTCACGCGCTCACCGCCGAAGATGCGCATCAAGTCGTCTTCGAGCGAGAGAAAAAAACGCGACGACCCGGGATCGCCCTGGCGACCCGCGCGTCCGCGAAGTTGGTTGTCAATGCGGCGGGCTTCGTGGCGCTCGGTGCCGAGAATGTGCAACCCGCCAAGCGCAATTACTTCGTCGTGTTCCGCTTTACATTGGGCGGCGAATTGCTCGTAAACGGGAAGCCATTGGTCGGACGGAACCTGGAATATTTTGCCCTCATATTGGAAAAGGACCATCGGGACCGTGGAGGCGGGAACCGCGCCGTCGCTTGATTCAGCGCCGATCACGGCGGGCGCTTGTGCGTACGGAATCGCGAGTTTGTTTTTAAGGAAATGCTCGCGCGTCAGAAATTCTGGATTGCCGCCCAGGAGAATGTCCGTGCCGCGACCGGCCATGTTCGTGGCAACGGTGATGGCACCTTTGCGGCCTGCCTGGGAAACGACGCGCGATTCACGCTCGTGCTGCTTCGCGTTCAGAACCTGATGCGGAATGCCGCCTTTCTTCAACAGATCGGCAATCGCTTCGGATTTTTCGATGGAAATCGTACCGACAAGCACCGGCTGGCCGCGCTCGTGATAGTGACGCAGACCGTTAGTGTAAGAATTGTCTTCCTGCAGAATGCCGTTGACGACTGCTTCAAATTTTTCTTTTTCGGTGCGATAAACGACGTCCTGATATTCCTTACGAATCAGCGGGCGGTTGGTCGGAATCGCCACGACATCTAGATTGTAAATCTTTCCAAACTCGGCCGCTTCGGTTTCGGCAGTGCCGGTCATGCCGGAAAGTTTCTTGTACATGCGAAAATAATTCTGAAACGTAATCGTGGCGAGCGTCTGATTTTCGCGCTCAATTTTGACGCCCTCTTTGGCTTCAACGGCCTGGTGCAAGCCATCGGACCAGCGGCGGCCGGGCATCTGGCGGCCGGTAAACTCATCGACGATGATGACTTCGCCGTCTTTCACGACATAGTCCACGTCGTTTTTGTAAAGCGTGTGCGCGCGTAAACCTTGGTAGACGTGATGAATAATTTCCATGTGCGCGGGATCGTACAGATTGCCGAGCCCGAGCAGCCGTTCGCATTTGCTGACGCCTTCTTCCGTCAGCGTCGCGGTGCGGTGCTTTTCGTCGAGCGTGTAGTCGATTTCTTTGATCAGTTTCGGAATGATCTTGTCGATCTTGAAATATTTGTCGGTCGATTCTTCCGATGGGCCAGAAATGATGAGCGGCGTACGCGCTTCGTCGATGAGGATGGAGTCGACTTCATCGACAATCGCAAATTGATGGCCGCGCTGCACGCAATGCGACAGGTCGTACTTCATGTTGTCGCGGAGATAGTCGAATCCGTATTCGTTGTTCGTGCCGTAGGTGATGTCGGCGCCGTACGCGGCGCGGCGTTGCGCGTCATCGAGATCGTGAACAATGACGCCGATCGTCAGGCCGAGGCCGCGATAGAGCGGGCTCATCCATTCGGCGTCGCGGCGAGCCAAGTAATCGTTCACAGTGACGATGTGAACGCCGCGGCCGGCAAGCGAATTCAGAACCGCGGGAAGCGTGGCGACGAGCGTCTTGCCTTCGCCCGTTTTCATTTCCGAGATTTTTCCGCCATGCAAGACCAATCCGCCAATGAGCTGCACATCGAAGTGCCTCATGTTCAAGAAGCGGCGGCCTGCCTCGCGCGCTAGGGCGAAGGAAGGAGGGATAACCGGGTCGAGGGCGGCTTGCAGCGCATCCTTATAAGAAGGCTCGGCGGGATCGGCGTCCTTCAATCGTTCGGTGACTTCAGTTTTCAACGATGCAAAGCGCGTTTTCAATTCGTCGTCGGTCAGCCGCTGAATTTCGGCTTCCATCGCGTTGATTTGCGCCACGGTGGGCTGAAGTTTCTTGATGTCGCGTTCGTGCTTGGTCCCGATAAAGCGGGCCAGAACGCTATCCATTATTTTGGCTACATCCATGAACGAGTCGCCGTTTCTTAGAGCCCAAGCTTAAAGTTTAGATGCGTGCAGGCGCGCCACGTAACGTCAGGAAGGCCCGTCGCTACCAGCGCAACCTCTTATTTTAGCGGTTTAGGCGCCAGCACGCCAACCGGGAATGGCGCGAAGGTCGATTCGGCAGAATTGCGTGTCTTTATGGTTTTTCAGCAGGGTCCGTAGTCGGTGCCGCAGCGGATTGCACGTCGGCCGGAGTACCAGGAAAACTGTCTGCGAGAATCCGGCGGAATTTGGACCGCTCGTCGAGTGACATATCCACGAATTCAAAAGCCATATCCTGTGCGCGGTAATCGCGAAGCACGGCAGTAGCCTGCAACGTTCGCAAACCCAATTGAAATTTCATTTGGACCGGAGTGCCAGGGTGCATATGCCGGTCAATCGTCGCAATTCCGCCGGCAAGGCTGGCCGTCTTGATTTCAAAATGGCAATTCTCCTTCAGATTTGTGCTCACGGCCGTCACTGGTTTACGCAAGCGAACGCGAGTATGACGCCGCTGGCGGACAAATCTGCTGTTCGCGGGGACGTCCAGCGGAGGCAGCGCCAAATCGGCTTGATCGAGGCCGCTATTGGCGCGATATTGCGCGGCAAGTTCCGGGCTGAGTTTTTCGAGCGCCTGCAGAGCGGCGATGCGCAATTCCTGTGGGTGCTGCCAACCAAACACCTTGCGCGCCTCGAGAATGCGCATCAAAGAGCGTGCCGACTCCGGCGCGTGAATCCGGCCGATTGCCTCGATCGCCTTGACTTGAAGAAATGGGCCGCCCCCGGATGGCAAATCGCCATCCACAATCGTCAGAAGCCTGCCAATGGCCTCGCGGTCGCCGGTGACGCCGATTTCGTCTACGACAAGCGGCATCAGAATTGGCTCCACGTGATCCAAAAGTTTCAGCAGGATGGCGCACCGCGAAGGTGCACCGCTCGCCGAAACTTGACGGACCGTTCGATCCTGCGCGGCACGTGGAAAATTCTTTACTCGGGAAGGCAGAAAGACTTCAACCGCCTGCGGATCAAGGCGGCAAAGAAGTCCAATCATCTCGACCGACTCCGTGATCGTCCCGCCCCGAACGCCGCTCCGGAGCAATTGAACGACTTCTTCGCCTAGATCTTGCGCAAGATTTGCGACGTGCTCTGCATCCTCTCGCAACTGGCAACGATTGAATCGAGCCGCCAAATTTTCGATTGCCTGCTGCGGCAACAGTCGCAGTACCTTCGCCAAACCGGATGCGACCTTTTGTGCGCGCAACGCTTCTTCTACAAATTCCGGGACGCGCTGCTCGATGCCCATCTTCGCGCGAAGGTCTCGTGCGATTCCCGGCCGCTGCGATTCGACGCCCATCACCAAATCCAGCGCTTGTTCCATCGCGCCAAAGCAACGGTGCGTCGCCGCTTCCTGGCATAACCGGACAAAGGCGGCACTGACGAAACTCTGCAACTCCGCGTCTTGTTCAACGCTCAACCGGATACCGAGACTCCGCAAAGCCTGCCTGAGCAATCGCGGATCGCCCTTTGCATACAGCTCCGCGAGCTGCGACAACCCGGCCGCCGTGCGCTTTCTGGCATCGGCGTCATCGCTCTCTGCGCACGACGCGTAGTTCGCCAAAATGTTGTTGGCGTCCGCAGTTTCTCCGCGCTTGATCAGGTCGAGAACGTACGACTGCACATTTCTGGCCGGTATGCACCACGCTTCATTCGACAACAGCACCGCGCGCTTCCCTGCTTCCGGAACTGCCGCCCAGAATTGCCGGTCAAGAATCTCTCTGTGCGTCTCCACGAAGAGACCTGCTTCGGTCATTTTCTCTTCGTGAGTTCCGAGAATTTTCCGGAGGTTCTCGATCTCCTGATTCATCCGGTCCAGCATTTGCCGAACCGCGTTTACTTTGACTTCGCCCTTTTCGTAACGCTCCAGCGCGAAGCGAATGGCGAGGTGTTCGGCCAACCGAACGAGCACGGATTGGTCCGTCATCGCTCCGGGCGATCGCGCCGCAATGGTCGCTAGCGCGTCGCGGAGAGTGACTTGCGCCTTCTCCGGCAGTTCAGACACCTGCGTTTGAAATGCGGCAGAACCAGCCAAACCTGCCTGTCCCGAATTGGCTCCTCCGAAGCTAGTCAACGCGCTGAGAATCTTGAAGATCTCTTCTTCCGAAACTTCTCCAGGACGCAGGGGGGTTCCCTGTCGCGAGACGCTGCTAACACGGACCGGTGCGCCGCCACTTCCGCTGCCCGACGGGCTTCCAAATCCGACTCCACGACCGCCCAAGACTCCAAAATTACCGGCGCCCGTTCCACTGCCCGATTGTTCTGTTGAATCGGAACGCCCTGCAGCCGACGTCTCGATGCTCGTTTCGACAGGTCCAATATCGCTGCCCGACGTTGCGTACGACACTGGGCGCTCGCCCGAGTACGCGGACCCGCCCGGCCCGGCAGACTGCGGCTCAGTTCCTACTGAACCGCCTTGGGGCGCTTCACCCGTTTCCTCCCCGGTTGGTCTGCCCTTGGTGCCTTCGGCGGCAGCGATCAGCTCCAGGAGTTTCTGGGGATCATTTAGCAGTTGTTTGAACTGATCTTTGTCGTCGCCAATCGATGCAGCGGCGAGCTGCGCCGCAACGCTCGTCGCGTCTTTCAACCGCGAGTCGGTTGCAACAAAGCACACCTCATTCACGCGAATGCCTTGCACGCCTTCCATCGCAATTTTCAATTGCTGCGCAAGTTCCGACGGCTTGGCCTTTCCGGCTGGAAATGCCTTTGCAAACTTCGCGATCTCTTCGGGAGTTACACAGGATAGAAATTGCACGCTGGCGAGCCCCGCGGCAGAGAGCAACTGGGCAAACTGTTTTTCCGCTGGCGATCCTTCGAGCGGTACGCCATCCAGTAGCAACTGTGCTCCGCTTGCTCCCAGCAAAAGCGTCGTGTCGGATCCTGCCGGAACGGCTTCCCGCAATTCCCTGCACGCGGTAGCGAGTTGATCCGCGGTACGGGCGTGATCGTAGCCATAAAGACGGGCAAACTTCAGCAGGATGTTCAGGCTTCTCACGAAAGCCCGTCCCGCGGTAAGTTTTGGATCCGGTGCCATAATTTGGTGGCGAAAAGCGCGCCCGGACGCCTCCACTAGTACGCTAGTTCCCCAGGAGTGACGCAGCAATGGTACAGAGGTTCCATGTGCGCAACGTCGCAAGTGCGTAATTGCGCGAAGAAACCTGCCCGAATGGACAGGTCAAAAATTCCCAAGGTTCGGGAATGTCGCGGAGTGAACTACGTTTTTGCGATTGTAATGCGGCCGCGCCGGCGAGTCCTATTTCCCGGGCTCGCCATTTGAGGCAATCCGCCAAGTTCCAACAACAGGCGGCGAAGCCGCGCCCGGTCTTCCAAATCCAT
>DATLVG010000111.1:0-2176 GCA_035577625.1 Candidatus Dormiibacterota bacterium | reverse complement strand
CAGCGTGCGGATGTGCGAGCCATCGACGTCCGCATCGGTCATCAGAATCACTTTGTGATAGCGGAGCTTGCCCGCGTCGAAATCATCCTTGCCGATGCCCGTGCCGAGCGCCGTGATGATGGCTCGAATTTCTTCGTGCCCCAGCATTTTGTCGTAACGCGCTTTTTCAACGTTGAGGATCTTGCCTTTCAGCGGCAGAATAGCCTGGTATTTGCGGTCGCGGCCCATCTTCGCCGAGCCGCCGGCCGATTCGCCCTCGACCACGAACAGCTCGCATCGCGCGGGATCGCGCTCCTGACAATCGGCAAGTTTGCCGGGCAGGCCGCTCGAATCCATTGCGGACTTGCGCCGCGTCAGTTCGCGGGCTTTGCGCGCAGCTTCCCTGGCGCGCGCGGCATCGATGCACTTGGAAATGATGCGCCGTGCAACGGTCGAGTGTTTGTCGAACCATTCGCCAAGCTTCTCGTTGACCAATTGCTCGACGTCGCCCTTGATATCGCTGTTCAGCTTGCCCTTGGTCTGCCCTTCAAACTGCGGCTGTGGCAGGCGCACGGACACAACGGCAACGAGGCCTTCGCGCACATCGTCGCCGGTGATGGTCACTTCATCTTTTTGTTCTTTTAGCATTCCCGCCGACGAGGCGAAATTGTTGATGGTGCGCGTCAGCGCGGAGCGGAACCCGGAAAGATGCGTCCCGCCATCCACCGTGTTGATCGTGTTTGCGAAAGCGAAAATATTTTCCCCGTACGTGTCGTTGTACTGCAGCGCAATCTCGATCTCCACTGGGCCGCGCTTCCCTTCGATATAGATTGGCGAATCGTGCAGCGTGGCCTTGCCGCGGTTCAGGTGCTTTACGAACTCGCCGATGCCGCCCGTAAAACGGAATTCCGCGGTCTTCTCCGTGCGTTCATCCGTGAGCGTGATTTTCAGCCCTTTGTTTAAAAAAGCGAGTTCGCGTAATCGCTGCGAGAGCGTATCGAAACTGAATGCCGTCTTGTCAAAGATGGCCGGATCGGGATGAAACGTAACGCTCGTGCCGGTCTTTCGCGTTTTGCCGGTCTGCTTCAGCTTCGTGGTCGGCTTGCCTTTTTCGTAGGACTGTTCCCACACGGCGCCATCGCGCGAGATTTCCAGTTCCAGCCGGTCGGAGAGCGCATTCACAACGGAAACTCCGACGCCGTGCAATCCGCCGGAAACTTTGTACGTATCGCTGTCGAATTTTCCGCCGGCGTGGAGTACTGTGAGCACAACTTCCGCCGCGGGTCGTTTTTCCGTGGCGTGCATATCCACTGGAATGCCCCGGCCGTTATCGACCACCGTGACCGAATCATCCGCGTGCACCGTAACAGTGATTTCATCTGCGTAGCCGGCCATGGCCTCGTCGACGGAATTGTCAACGACTTCCCACACCAGATGGTGCAGTCCCATGTCTCCCGTCGAGCCGATGTACATCGCGGGGCGCAGCCGCACAGCTTCGAGCCCGCCGAGCACCTTGATTGACTTCGCGTCGTACTGGTGCCCCGGAGCTTTTCCGGTCACCGCTTCTTTATCGCCCATGTACGCTCCTGACGAAATTCTTACCGCGCAAAGACGGACCCCGAGCTATGCGGTGAGCCTCAGCTCTCAAAAACTTTGCTCAATCTTTTGTGAAGCGAGGAAAGGCGTGCTCGCGGAATGCCCCGTACGTCGCCTTACCCTTTGATTCCGATCGCAAGCGACCGGAACTCGTAGGGTTCCTGCTCCATCCCATCTCGCGCAGCGAGACGTGGCGAAGACTTCTTAACTCCAAGTTTCCGGCTCCATAGCTCCTGGCGCGAAGCTATTTGGCTGGGCCGAATTTACTTGGCCGACGTGCCGATTTGGAGGTTACCGAACTGCGAATCGACAGCCAATAAAGTGTACCTGAATCTGGAGACTTTCTCAAGGCCAGAAGATGTCACGAATGTTCTGTAAAGTATTTATTTTGTGCTATTTAGACTTGCTTTTGCAGATCCATGAGACTTCCTGGAGTACTCAAGTCTTGCATGAAATCCGATCGGCTTTTCGCTGGAATTGGTGTTTCCAGCATCTGGCGAATAGTCTCAAAAACGGTCCGAAATCTCGCATCGTAGCGCTTCTCCATTGCGTCAATTTTTCGGCGCAATTCTTCGTGTGTGGTGAGCATTTCGCGAAGCCG
>DATLVG010000110.1:0-36573 GCA_035577625.1 Candidatus Dormiibacterota bacterium | reverse complement strand
TGACCCGCTTGATGAAGTCCGGGACTTTGCTGACGGAACCGATTTCATGGAGCATGCGAACGACTTCTTCGTTAGCGCCGCCATGAAGCGGGCCGTAGAGAGCGGCGATGGCGGCCGCCGTGGCGGAATAAGGATCGACGTGGGAACTGCCGACGCCGCGGATGACGTTGGCGGAACAGTTTTGTTCGTGGTCGGCGTGAAGGATAAAGAGAATGTCGAGCGCGCGCTCGAGCGTGGGATTCGGACGATAACGGGATTCCGTGGTGCGGAAAAGCATGTTCAGGAAATTGCCGGGATAGCTGAGGTCGTTGTCGGGATAAACGAACGGCATGCCAAGCGTGTGACGATAAGCGAACGCCGCGATCGTGGGCATTTTGCCGATGAGGCGGAACGTTTGTTTGCTGCGCGATTCAGGATTCAGGATGTCCTTCGCGTCGTGATAAAAGGTGGAAAGCGCGGCGATGGTGGAGATCATCATGCCCATGGGATGGGCGTCGTAATGAAAGCCGTCGAGAAATTTCTTGATGCTTTCGTGGATGAAAGTGTGATGCGAGATGTGCCAGGACCAATCTTTTAGCTGAGTCTCGGTGGGAAGTTCGCCGCGGAGGAGAAGATACGCAGTCTCGAGATAGGTGCTTTTTTCCGCGAGTTCTTCGATGGGGTAGCCGCGGTAACGAAGGATGCCTTTGTCGCCGTCGATGTAAGAAACGCGGCTGATGCAGGAGGCGGTGTTGTTGAAGGCGGGGTCGTAACTCATCATGCCGAAATCGGTGGCGTCGACTTTGATCTGGCGGAGGTCCATGGCGCGGATGGTGCCGTGCGTGATGGGAATTTCGTAAGACTTGCCGGTGCGATTGTCGGTGATGGAGATGGTTTCGCGTGGCGCGGCACTGTCGGCGGTCTTCTTCGATTCGGCGGTGGAAGTGACAGAATCCATGGATGAGCCTCGGTCCATCTTTCACTTTACACCAAAAGAGGAGAGTAGAGCGACGGGAGCGAAGTACAGGTGAGGAAAAGTGGGGCTGCTGTAAAGAGGTGAGGGGAAAGGGGTTAAGGGCGCCGAAACTGTCCTCTTGACAATAGTCGTTATAACGACTATAATAGACATGCAGATTGGAAAGTGACCCAGGGAGGTGGAAAGATGATTACCATTCGAAAGAGCGATGAGCGCGGGCACGCGAATCACGGGTGGCTGGATACGCGGTTTACGTTTTCATTTGCGGAGTATTTTGATCCTAAGTATGTGGAGTTCCGGACGCTGCGGGTTATGAACGATGACCGCGTGGCAGGCGGTGGCGGCTTTCCGACACATCCTCACCGCGATATGGAAATCGTGACGTACGTGCTGGACGGCGCGCTGGCGCACAAGGACAGCATGGGGAACGGGTCGACGATCAAGCCAGGAGATGTCCAGTACATGGGCGCGGGAACGGGCGTGGCGCACAGCGAGTTCAATGCGTCGCAGACCGAGCCGGTGCACCTGTATCAGATCTGGATGTTCCCCGATAAGAACGGGTATAAGCCGGCGTACGACCAGAAGTACTTTTCGGAAGAAGAGAAGCGGCGGAAATTGCGGCTGCTGGTTTCGCCGGATGGGCGAGAGGGTTCGGTGAAAATCCGGCAAGACAATGAGTTGTATGCGACGGTGCTGGGGGCTGGAGAGAAAGTGAAGCACGAGCTGAAGCCGGAGCGGCATGCGTATGTGCAGGTGGCGCGCGGAAGCGTGACGCTGAACGGAAAGAAGCTCGAGACAGGAGACGGCGCGGCTATTTCGGGGGAAAAGAAGCTGGAGATCGCAGGCGTCGACGAGGCGGAAGTGCTGGTGTTTGATTTGGTTTAAGTCCAAAACGGCCGCCGCGAGACGCCCACCTTCGGCATGAAGGGGCGGGCGTTCCGGCGGCAGTTTTTTTAACCATAGGAGCAAGAGAAATCATGGAAAGAAGCGACTCTGGGGCAGACGTTAGTTATTTTGGTAAGGCACTGCGTCGAGAAGTTCCCGCACTTTTCCCGTCAAAGCAGTCAAAGTGAACGGTTTCTGAAGGAACGAAGCGCCCCACTCGCTGCCGGGCACCTGATCGTCGATGTAGCCGGAAAGAAAGAGGACCTTCATGTCTTTTCGAAGGAGAAGAAGCTGTCGCGCCAGCTCCACGCCACCTTTTCCAGGCATGACCATGTCCGTGACCAGGATGTGAATGGGATTTGCAAAACCTCGAGAGATCTCGAGGGCCTTCTCGGCATTGGCGGCCGTAAGGAGCTTGTAACCGCGAGCGGAAAGCGCGTCGTGCACCAAAGAGCGAACGCTCTCCTCATCCTCGACCAACAGGATAGTTTCACGGCCGTTTTTGACCTCGGACTGGACGCGAAGCGGTTCGAGGGAAACCGCGTGCCCCGAGATGCGGGGAAGAAAAAGCTTGAAAGTAGTGCCGCGGCCGACCTCGCTATAGACCCAGATGTGGCCGCCGCTTTGTTTGACGATGCCGTAGACGGTAGACAGACCCAAGCCAGTGCCTTTGCCGCGCTCCTTGGTGGTGAAAAAGGGTTCAAAAATGTGCGCCTTCGTTTCGGCATCGATGCCCACGCCTGAATCGCTAACGGACAGCATCACGTAGGGACCGGGGGTTGCTTCCGGGTGGGCGCCGGCGAGGGTCGTATCGAAGTCCACGTTGGCGGTTTCCACAACGAGTTTGCCTCCCGCGGGCATGGCGTCGCGAGCGTTGACGCATAGATTCAAGAGCACCTGTTCCATCTGGCCACGGTCGGCGCGAACGCTACCGATGCGCGGATCCATTTTGGTGACGAATTCGATGTTTTCGCCGATGAGGCGGCGAAGAAGCTTTTCGACGTCGACCACGGTGGCGTTCAAATCCAAAGACGTCGGCTGCAGCACCTGCTTGCGGCTGAAAGCGAGCAATTGGCGGGTTAAGGTGGCGGCACGCTGGGCTGCATTCTGCACCTGCTGGACGTGAGACTTCTGCTTTGCACCCAACTCCTTCGCATCCGCGAGGATTTCGCTGTAGCCGATGATCACTTCCAGCAGGTTATTGAAGTCGTGAGCCACGCCTCCGGCGAGATGGCCAAGGGCTTCCATCTTTTGCGACTGGCGAAGCTGCTCCTCGAGACGTTTCTGCTCCGTGAAATCCAAGGCGACAGACAGAAGGCAATCTTGTCCGCCGAAGGGGATCAATTCCGCCGAGAAGACGGCGTCGAACGCCTTTCCAGACTTTGTCTGAAAGCGGCTTTCCAGGCCGCGAATTGCACGCTGCTGGCGAAGCATAGCTACCACTTCGTTGCGACTGGGGGACTGCAGCCAGGTCTGGAGTTCCGCGGCACGGCGTCCTAGAACTTCGTCGCGCTGAAAGCCAAACAGTTTGAGGAACGCGTCATTAACATCGATGACCAAGCCCTCATCCAAAGTGCTGATGCTCATGGAGGCGGGGCTGGAGTGAAAAGCTCGTGAGAATTTGTCTTCCGAACTGCGCAGCTGCTCCTCGATCCGCTGGCGTTCCCGGAGGTCGGCTTCCAGTCTTTCGTTTGCGGCGGCGAGTTCCGTTGTACGAAGTCGAACTCGGTCTTCGAGTTCATCGCGGGCACGCGACAGAGCGATTTCCGCGCGCTTGCGTTCCTCTACCTCCCCTTGAAGTTGTCCCGTGCGTTGACCCACCAGCTTTTCCAACTGCAGTTCGCGCGTACGCAAGTGGTGAGTACGAAGACGAAAAGTAAGTACGACAGCGAGAGCGCCGCCAAGAACACAGAGGGCGAGGAACCAAGCGGTTTGAAAGTAGCGAGGTTTCCATTGAATCTGCACCAGAGCGGCTGCATCGCTCCACGTCCCGTCATTGTTGGCGGTTTCAACGCGCAATTGATAGGAACCGGGTTTGAGATCCTGGAGAAAAATGGTGCGATGATCTCCGACGTCGATCCATTCGGCGCCCACGCGACCCAGGCTGTAACGGAAGCGCACTTTGGAAGGAGCCGCAAAACTGAGCGCGGTGTAGCGGATGGCGAGGCGATGAGATCCTGAGGGAATCGAAACGCTGAGCGGCGCGGGTGGAGAGGACGTGAGGAAGGGAAAGATAGGGCCACCGGATCGCGAGTCGATTTGAACGTCCTCGACCGCCAAAAGGGGCGGTGTAGTGTTGAGGCGCAGATTCGCCGGATCCACCATGACCGCGCCCTTCGCCGTCAAGAACCACAGCCTGCCGGCCAGATCTTTGGCAGAAGCATGCAGTCCGCCGACAACGCAATCCACAGTCGCCAAGCCGTCGCTTTTGTCAAACACTTGAATTGCCAGCGAACTCTTGCGGCCTGCGAGAACGGACTCCATCTCCGAATACGGAACGCGCAAGATTCCTCGATTCGATCCCAGCCAAAAATTCTTCTGCGCGTCTTGCAGAATGGCGCCGAGGTAACGAGGCGGAATCCCTTGTTGGTCGGAGAGCCTGGTCAAACGGCCGCGTTCCAGCCGCGCAATCCCATTTTCACCGCTTGTGATCCAGAGGGCGCCCGCATCATCTACGATCAGGTAAGCGATGGACTCGTTTGCCAGTTCTTTCGCGTCTGGTTCAGGAACAAACCGGTCGCCCTCCAAGCGAAAAACTCCGCCTTCTGTCGAGCCGGCCCACAGCGTTCCGGTGCGCGGGTCTTCCGCGAAGGCAAAAGTCCGCTGAACGCGTTTGGACCCAGGGAAGGAATACTTCTTGAATTCCTTCCCGTCGAAGCTAAAGACTATGCGATCCGTGCCGATCCAGAGTCGTCCTTTGGAGTCTTCCAAGAGGCAGTAGATGGGACCTTCCGCAACCAGGGAAGGCCGCGCGTGGCCGCGGAAGTCCCCCAAACGCGATTTCTGCGTGGGGTCGAGACGATACAACCCGTCTTTCAGCGTGCCGGCCCACAACGTCCCCTTACGATCCAAAAGCAGGGAGATAACGGAATCTGTAGGACTTTTCATTTCATTGGGCGACAGGACGGTTGTCACGGCAGCGCCGCCGACGCTCACAACGCCGTGACCGCGTGTGCCAACAAAGACGCGTCCCTGGCCTGCCGCAACGACGGAATCGACTTCGGTTGCGGAGAGGCCTTCCGCGTCTCCCCAATTGAAAAAATTTCGCCGCTTGAACCGCGTCAGGCCGCCGTTGTCCGTGCCAACCCAGATGTTCCCTTCGCGGTCCTCGAAGACGTCGCGAACAAACGCGTCAGCCAGGCCATTCTGCGTAGTGTAGTGATGCCAGCCACCGTCCGGAGAATATCGGTACAGCCCATCATGCCAGGAGGCGATCCAGACGGTTCCCGAGGAGTCTTCACGCAACTTCCAGAAATCCTTCATGGGAAAGGGCGCGCGGATTTCAGACAAAAGACGGCCAGAGCGATACTTGAGCAGCCGCCGGTTGGTGGCAATCCAAAGCGTCCCATCGCGGCCGGGGCCGGCCATGATGAGTTGGCGAAACTTGGGCGCTTCTTGCTGTAGCAAAGCAGGGGCAGAAATCGTCTCTCGCCATTTGTGATCCACAAATTTGCCAGCGAATTGAGGATTGATTACCCACAGATCGTCCGCTTCGTCGACGTAGGGAATGAAGCCAAGCTTGCGGTCGACCGGGGGAACCGGCATTTCCTCGAAGTGATCGCCGGAAAATCGAAACAGTTTGTTATCGAAGGAACTGACGTACAGTTGTCCGGAACGAGATTCCGCGAAAAACCGCGCGTAGTTACCGGTCCAACCGGCGTCACTACGAAATTGCTGCCAAGAGCCATCCTTTACATATGCCAAGCTGCGCCCCGTGCTCATCCAGAGGCGCCCCGCCCGGTCCAAATGCAGGTTGATGATGACGGGACTCGGAAGCTGTGGCGTATTCGAGGGATCGAATACCGAGAAATTGATGCCGTCAAAGCGCACCAAGCCACCCATCGTGCCGAACCATAGATAGCCGTCCGGAGTCTGAGCGATGGCCATTGCGCCAGATTGCGGCAAGCCTTCGTCGGCTCCCCACGTATCGATGAGATATTCAGGATCGGACGGAGAATTTCCCAGGAGCGGGGCGGGAAAACTCCACGCCGATAGCGCTAGGAACAGGATAGCGCGGGCAGCCACGAGGGAGAGGAGGCTAGACCGCATCGTTCAAGACGTTCCAGTTAGCAGACGGTTCGCGGACTGTCGCGCCTATGAAGCTCTTGAGAATAAACTGCGGAAGAGGAAGGGCGCCGCCGCTCCGTACTTGAGCAGAGTCTAGCACCTCCCGATGCGCGGTGGGTTTGTAAACACGCTGGAGTGTTGCCGGTGGCTAACGGTCCTCACTAAAGAAGTACGTAGCCACGGAAGACACAAGGACAGCAGATTACTGACGCCCGCATTGATTTCGAATAGCCGCATTTACTCGGCATGAAGTGGTTCGCGTTCGAGGAGAATGAAAAAGGGCAGAAGCGAAAGTGCTTCTGCCCTTTTTTTGCCGCGCGACTCCGCGCAGGTTAAGGAGCCGGAGGCAATGTCTGCGACGGATTCTGCGGGAAGAAATTGAAAGGGCGAAGCAGGAAGTCGTGCCACATGACGGGCATGACGGGCCAGTCTTCGGCGCGCGGAACGTGATGGAAACCCATCGTGTACCACGCGACGATATCCGTGTTTTCGATGTTGCGGTTGGCCTTGGTCCAGACGGCGAGCCCGTCGTCCGCGCCTTTGCTGTCGGTGGGATAGACGCCTGCAGCGAAGCGTTCGTCCACCTTGTAGGGTGTGACCCAAAGCTGATGAGAGGAGAATGCACCGACTTTTTGCGGGCCGTCGTCGGGATCAAGGAGCGAGGCGGCATTGGCGCCGGGCATTAATTCGTAACCGGTTGGGTAGCCGTACGCGCCCTTGACGTTCGGGTTGATGAAGTGCCACATCGACGGCTTCTCGATATTGATATTCATCATGGCGTCTTTTTCCGTGTGAGCCATTGCGGGCTCGACGACCCAAATGGACTTGCGCGCAGGATTCGTCAACGGACGTTTCACCAAGCGATCGGCCATGAAGGAGTTGTTCTGACCATCGACGTCCACGTCGAGCCGGAAAGAAAAGAAGTGATCGTGATTGACACCGACAGTGTTCTCGGCGACGAAGGTGCCGTATTCGTCGGCGGAACCGGGCATCGGATGACCGGCGGAGATTTTGTCCTTCACGGCTTTTGTTTCGATGATGCCCGTGGCGCCGACGGCGACGCGAATGGCGCCATCGCGATCGAAGCGCCAGTCGATGACGTAGTCGTAGTTGCCGATGACGGCAGCGGTACGAAGCACCAACACGCGCGCTCCGCTGCCCCATATCTCGTGCTCTTCAAAGTGCCGCCAAGCGGGATCGCCGCTGTAGCTTTCATAGAGGCAGGCCACGTGAGAGCGAATGACGGGCATGCCGTGGGTGTCCGGAATGAGAGAGTCGAAGTAGGTGGCCGTGGTTGGGCAATCGACGCCGTCGCGCAACGGTTTCAAGACCCCGCCGTGAAAGAATTCGCCGGCATCGATGAAGACGCGCGTAGCCCAGCCTGTGGCCGGATCCATGTAAGGAACGTACAACTCGGACATCGAACCTTCATACAGGACGGAGCGAAATGCTTTGCCGTCGTTGAATTTCGCGAGATTGACGATGGCACCGACGCGAGGATCGAGGCGGAAACGGAATTGCCAGTTCTGCCAGTTTACGTCGTTGGAGGAGGAAACCTGATAACTCGGTCCGAACGGCTGTGAGAGCGCGATGGGAGTTGTATTCGCGCGAGCCGCGAGAGGCAGGTCCATGTAGTTGATCGGCGCAGTCGGCACCGGCACTGGACCGTCGTCGATGACTTTGAGAACTTTCTTTTCGACGGCGTCAATCTCAATGTTCAGACCTTCGATGGAGCGTCCCCAGTTCAGATAGACACCGTGCATATCCGCGCAGCCGCCGAACATGATGCGATGACCTTCGAGTTCCGGGAGCGCGAAGTAGCCGAACGGAGTGGGCGCGCACTGGACTGTGTTCAAATCCGTAATGCCGCGTTTTTTGAGAGCTTCGATCACGCGTGGATCTTTTTTCACGGCTTCGCCTAGCTCACGAAATTCCGAATCGACGACTGGGGCCACCACGCCGGGAACTTCCTTGAAGGATTCAAGCTTGTGGGCGGCGATGTCCACGACGGCTTCCATCGTCATTCCCTTGCGAAGAAGAATGACTTCCGCTTCGCGAAACACGGGATCGCCGGGCTTCCACGCAAGGATTTTTTCCTTGGGCGGCTCCTTCAACAAGACGCTGGTGTACAGAGTATCCGCGTCAATTTTTCCGGCGTCGCGCAGAACGTCGTAGACGATCCAATATTCCTGGGTTTTGAGCGATTCGAGGGGATGCTGCGGCGGCAGCGACTGCGAGACAAGCAAGGCCGGCGCGACAAGGCCGAGCAACAAAGCAGAGAGACGGCGACAGAGAGCTGAACGCACTTTCATCCTCCAGTGAAGAATGGCAATCGGGTGCAGAAACCGCGGCGCTCATCTTTTCCAACTCGCAAACAAAACACAACCGAAAAAAAGAAATGCGACTGATTGCGAATCCCGCTCCATGCGAAGCGGGCGGGCCACACAATTTTCGATAGAAGCGATTGGAAACGTTTGTTTCACGCGGGAAACGATTGTCGCAATAGAAATTTTGCGTTTGCATTCCACTGCAGTTTGACGAAGATACGGAAAATTTCTCCGGCAACGTGATCGAGTCGATCCCGCTGCTCTCGTGGAACTGCCGACGTGCGAAGCGCGCCTGCAAGCCGCGAACTGCGGGCTTGCGCCGAAGTGTCTGCCGGCACTGCCGGTTTGCCATCGAGAGCGCGCGGACGCGATCCGGCGGCAGGTGGAGAGAAGGACTTCTACAAGGGAGGGATTATGTTGCGCGAAAGTGATTTGGGGTGGCGGGGCGCCGGGACGTTAAAGAATGTTCTGAAATGTTTGGTAATTGCGGCGTCGCTCGTGATTTGCGGTCCCGCGGAGGCGCAGTCGACGTTCGGCTCGATTCTGGGAACTGTGAAAGACGCATCCGGGAACATTGTGACCGGCGCGACCATCGCGCTGAGAAATACGGGAACAGGTTTTGAACGAAGCGCCAACACAGACGAGAGCGGGGCGTACTCGTTTTTGAGCGTCGAGCCGGGGACGTACGCGCTTACGATGCAGATGGGCGGATTCCAAAAGGCGGAGTATCCCAACCTGGATTTGCAGGCGCGCGAAACCAAACGCATTGACGCGTCTCTTAAGATCGCCACGCAATCTCAGACCGTCGTCGTGGAGGACACCGCCGGAACGGTCGTCACCACCGACGTTTCCAATCTGTCGGAAACGAAAACGGGCCGGGAACTCGTTGATCTGCCCGTGGCTATCTATTCGCGCTCCTCGGGTTCCACGAGTCCAATCTCCACGCTCACGACGCAACCCGGCGTGCAGACCGACGACAGCGGGAACTTGACCATCGCAGGGGCAACTCCGGCCCTGTTGTCGTACACCATCGACGGCATCAGCAGCGTAAACGTCGAGAATAGCGGGCCGATCAATGAACTCTTCCCATCGTTCAATTCGATTGCAGAAATCAAGGTCAGCGAAACGAATAACAACGCGGAGTTCAGCGGCGTCAGCGACGTGACGACGATTTCGAAGAGCGGAACCAACTCCTATCATGGCGGGATTTTCGAAAATCACGAAAACGCGGCACTCAACGCCGGCAATTCCTTCGCAAGCACAAAGCCCAAGCTCATCATGAATGACTTTGGAGGCTTTTTCGGCGGACCGGTCAACATTCCCAAACTATATACAGGCAAAGACAAGACGTTCTTCTTCATGAGTTACGAAGGATTGCGTTTGCCGCGCCAGACTCCGTTGCTTGAGAGCGTCCCTTCCCTGGACATGCGTAACGGCAATCTCTGTGCCTATCTCGGGGGAACCCAAGTTTATCAGCCGAATGGCACGCCAATCCCCTGCAATTCCGTGCCAGTTTCTTCTATCGCCGCAAATGCCATGAAGTATTTGTTCCCGCTCCCGAATATTGGCTCGCCGGGAGCTTTCTCAAATAACTACCAGGTGAACTTCCCGGCCCCGATTTCCAGCAATCAGGCCGACCTTCGCGTCGACCAGAAAATTTCGTCGAAGCAGACGATCTACGCTCGCGCGACGTACAAAAACCGCCAGGTAGAGTCCGCACCCGCGGCGAACTGCCCGGGGTTCTGCGCCTCCAGCGGTTCAGCGTCATTGGGGCCTTTTTCTCAGCCGGAACAAGACGCCGGTTTCACGGTGGCGCACAACTACGTGATGAAGCCCTCTTTGATTAACGAGCTCCGCGCCGGGTACAACGGCATGCACGCTTTGACGACTTTCGGTATGGACACACAAACGATCTTGAACCAGGTCGGCCTGGTCATTCCCGCCGGCGTCGTTTTGGATTCCGAGCCCGCCGTCCCAAACTTTCAAATCACCGGCTTCCAAATGACCGGAGGCGCTAACCCGTCAAAGCAGCGCAGCGGAATCTTCCAAATTCTCGATAACGTGACCTGGATCAAGAGGAGTCACACGTTTAAATTCGGCGGAGACTTTCGCCGCATGACCGATCACGACGACAACGTCTTCGGCAACACGCGTTCCGGCCAGTACACCTTCGATGGCTCCGCAACGAACCTGGATGTAAACGGGAATGACCCTTCTGCCAGTGGACGTCCTCCCGCCGTCGGCAATCCATTCGCCGCTTTTCTTCTCGGCTATCCCGACTACACCGTCTTGTCGCAGGTAAAAAATCCAGCCATGAACGGTTCGGGATATTCCTATGCTGTTTTTGCGCAGGACGATTGGAAGGTATCTTCGGGTTTGACTTTGAACTTCGGCCTGCGCTACGAAATCCATCCGCCATTGAGAGACACGCAGTACAACACCGCGGACTTTCTACCCAATTGGTCAGGTACCGTCAACGGCGCCGTCGTCGTCCCCAACGCCAAGGGACTCAGCTGGACTCTTCCCGCATTCGCCGAGTCCATCGCTCCGACACCCATTCTCACGGCCAAGCAAGCAGGAATTCCTGAGAAACTTCGTTACACGGATAAGACCGACTTCGGCCCGCGCATCGGTTTCGCTTGGCGGCCGTTCCATAACGATAAGACCGTCCTCCGTGGCGGATATGGCCGCTTTATCGAATCGCCTCTTGGCTTCTCTCTGGTTTCCGGCTGGGCCGTCCACGCCAGCAGCGTGCCGTATTATTTCCAAAGCTTCGACTCGAGCGGGAGCGCCGCGCTGGCCTACCCCTCGCCATTCCCGTCGAACCTCAACCCGTCCGGTTCGCAGACCTTTTATTACGCATTTCCGGTTCACTACCACGATCCTTCAGTCCAGCAATGGAACTTGACCTTCGAACGCGATCTTGGGTTCGGAACCGGCCTGCGCCTTTCTTACACCGGCAGCCACGGCGCGAACCTGGAAACCATGGAGGATCTCAACCAGGTACCGGCAAACACCGTGGGTTATGGTGTCGCGGGAAACAGCCGCCCTTTCCCCATCTGGAGTGTGTTGCAGAGCGTGTACAACGCTGCCGAAAGCAACTACAACAGCTTGACCGTTGATCTCAAAAAGCGTTACTACCGCGGGCTTCAATTCGAAGCCAGCTATGCCTTCACACGCGACCTTTCCGATGAAGGTGGCGGTAACCCGAGCAGTTTCGTGGGGGCTGGCGGCAACTGGCTCTCGGATCGTTTCCATCCGGGACTCGATTACGGCAACGTCGTTTACGATCGTCGGCACCGTTTCCTGGCAACGTATCTCTACGAATTGCCGTTCGGGAAAGGGAAGACATTCCTGAACGCCAGCAACAGTTTCACCGACCACATCCTCGGCGGCTGGGAAATCGGCGGCGTGATCATCGCCCAAAGCGGTCCCTTCCTGACGCCTTACGACACCAGCGCTGACCCCGCCGGCACCAACCAAGTCAACGTCGCTTACTTCTCGCGCCCCGACGTCATTTCCGGCGTGTCGCCGTATGCGAATGGCCAGACGAGCACCGCCGGTCCGCTCTTTCTGAATCCGAATGCGTACACCATACCCGGCAACGCGATTGGACGATTTGGCAATGCTCCAGTCGGCGGAATTGTGGGCCCCGGAACCACCGCGGTCTCGATGTCGCTCATCAAGACCGTTAAATTCAGTGAGAGCCTGCGCCTGCAGTTTGGAGCGGAGGTCGCGAATCTACTCAATCACCGAAATTACGAGCCGCCCAACATGGCCGTAGATACCACCGGCTTCGGAACTTTGACGGGTCTCCAGACCGCAGAAGGGGCGGGCCCTCGGGCGGTGCAGATTACGGCGCGCATCAGCTTTTGAACTACCTGCGCTCAGTGAGGTGTCGCGCTCTTCCGGGTAACGACTGGAATGCAAAGGAGCAGACCGAGGAAGAGCCCGGCGAGTAAGGCCAGCATGGATGCGCCGAACGGCCCCTTCGCGACCATCATGAAGACGATGCCGAGCGCTGCGAACGTGCGCAAGCGGACGGAGACGGGCAGAAGTTTTGTGCGAAGCGCGGTAGACAATGCGTCGCCACCTTTAGGAATAGCCAGCCGGATTGCGCGCATCTTCGGCACGTTGATGGCGACGCCCAATGCTGCGACCACAGCGATGCCAATAAAAGATGCGGGAATCCAGCCTTGCTTGAACACGTTGATGATTGAAGCCAGGTAACCGCCGGAAAGAATCACGAGAAGAAGCGCGGGACCGTTGATGAGCGGCCCGAGGCGACCGAGCCGCAGCCAAGCCTGCGCCTCCGCAGCGGAATTTGCGCTCACAAGAAAAGAGATGGCGGCCCACTCGATGCCAAACGCCAGGAAAAGAGCGACGACACCGGTAAGGTGGAGAAACAGGATCAGGGCGTAGAGAGTCATCGAAACCTCAAATTCGAGTTGCCGGGACGTTCAGCAAAACACTACGCCGGCGATAGCTGAAAAATTTCAGCGATTCGTGAAAGCAAGATCTAGCCGCGCTTGCGCTGGAATTCTTTCATGAAGCCGGTGAGGGCTTCGACGGCGGCGAGTTCGACGGCGTTGTATAGCGAGATGCGCATGCCACCGACGGAACGGTGGCCGGACGTGCCGACCAGACCGGCAGCTTCGGCTTGTTTGGCAAATTCCTTTTCCACGGCTTCGTCCCCGCCGGCGATGCGGAAGACCACGTTCATCCGCGAACGCGAATCGTTTTCGACGGGGCATTTGAAGTAGCCGTTGCTCGCGTCAATCGTGTCGTAGAGCAATTTGGCCTTTGCTTCGTTGCGCTTTTGTACCGCGGCGATTCCGCCGAGCGAATCGATCCATTCCATCACGAGGCCGATGATGTAAATCGCGAAAGTTGGCGGCGTGTGGTACAGCGACTTTTCCTTGATGTGCGTTCGATATTGCAGGAGCGTGGGAAGATTTTTGTCGGCGCGCTCGGCGAGATCCTTACGGATGATGACGACGGTGGCGCCGCTCGGGCCAAGATTTTTTTGTGCGCCGGCAAAAATCACACCGAATTTCTCGACGTCAATTGTCCGCGAAGCGATGTCGGAAGACATGTCGGCGACGAGAGGAACTTCACCGGTTTCCGGCATCGTGTGAAACTGCGTGCCCTCGATGGTATTGTTCGTGCACATGTGGACGTAAGAAGCGTCGGCGGAAAGTGAAAGTTCGCCCTGGCCCGGAACGCGCGTGAACTTTACGGGCTCCGTGGTGCCGGCGATGCGGTGCGCAATTCCCTTTTTCAGTTCGCCGAGCGCTTTCGCGGTCCAGGTGCCTGTGTGAATCAAGTCGACAGGCTTGTTGGGCAAACAGAGATTCATCGGCGCCATGGTGAACTGCATGCTGCCGCCGCCTTGCACGAAAATGACGGCGTAGTCGGCGGGAATCGCAAGGTGTTTGCGCAGGCCGGCTTCCGCAGCGGCATTGATAGATTCGAATTCCGGCGAGCGATGGCTCATTTCCATCACGGACATGCCGGCGCCGCGCCAGTCGAGCAACTCTTCCCGGATGCGCTCGAGTACGGCGAGCGGGAGCGCGGCGGGGCCAGCGTTGAAATTGAAGACACGTTTTGTAGCGGGAGCAGTCACCAGCGAAGACACGATTATTTTCTCCAGAAGGGCGAGCCGCCCTTTTTATTGAGTGCAGGCCGGTGAGGCGGGGAACAGCGGGGCCGCGAACGCGCCTGCAAGGAATAAGAATAACATGGCGCACGGGACTGAAGAGAGTTGGACCAGCGGCGCAAGAGTGGATGTAGAATGCGGTCGGAGAAAATGGGACATGAAACGACGGGAATTGCTGCAAAAAGCGGGATTGGCGGCGGGCGCGATGGCCATACCAAAATGGACGAGTGCGGGGAGAACGCCGAAGCTGGATTGTGTTTTTCAGTTGTCGGTGATTACGGATGAGATCTCGCAGGACTTCGAGCACGCGCTGAACGTGGCCGCAAATGAATTTGGCGTCGGCCTGGTGGAGATTCGCGGACTGTGGAAGAAGAACATCGTTAACCTCGACGAGAAAGAAGTGACGGAGGCGAAACGGCTGCTCGCGAAATATGATTTGAAAGTGACGGACATTGCGAGTCCTTTATTTAAGGTGGATTGGCCGGGAGCTCCAAAATCGAAGTACAGCCCGACAGGATCGGCGTACAACGCAAGCTTTACCTTCGAACAGCAGGATGAAGTGCTCGAACGCGCCACGGCGATGGCGAAAGCCTTCGGCACGAACAAAGTGCGGATGTTTGATTTCTGGCGGCTGGAAAGCGACAAACCTTATCGCGATGCCATGGATGCGAAGATCCGCGAATTTGCCGATAAGGCCGCGAAGAACAACATCGTCCTGATTCTCGAAAACGAATACGAATGTAATTCCGGAACCGGGGCGGAAGCGGCGCGCACTCTTGCGGCGGTTCCTGCAAAGAATTTCATGATCAACTGGGATCCGGGGAACGCGGCGGCGCTCGGCGAAAAGGCATATCCCGACGGTTACGCCAAAGTGCCGAAAGAACGCATCGGCCACATGCACTTGAAGGACGTTGAGAAAAAAGCGGACGGGACATTCGGCTGGGCGGCGATGGGCAAAGGAATTATCGACTACGCCGAGCAGTTTCGCGCGATGATGCGCGACGGTTATCGCGGAACGATGAGCCTCGAGACGCACTGGAACGGCGGCGGTGCGCCGGAGGAGTCCTCGCGGATTTCCATGGCCGGAACAAAGGAATTGCTGCGCAAAGCAGGTGCATTGAAATAACGCGTCGAGGTACTGTCCCATGCCCGGAAAAAGTTCACGCAGGGAATTTCTGAAGCGGAGTGCGGTGGCCGTGGGGGCGCTCACCTTTCCGGCGCGCAGTTATGCGCGGATTGTCGGAGCGAACAGTATTGTCCGCACGGGAGTGATTGGCTACTCCGATCGCTTTCGCGAGGCGCTCTTTCCCGCGTTTCTGAAGAACGCTGGAACCCAGCAATTTGAAATTGCTGCGCTCTCGGACATTTGGAAGCGTCGTCGCGACGAAGGCGTGGCGCTGATAACGGAGAGCACGGGGCACCACGTGGCACTCTGCCGCAACAACGATGAGTTGTACGACCGCAAAGACATCGACGCGGTGATTATTGCCACCGCGGATTTTCAGCATGCGCAACATGGAATCGAAGCCGTCCACAATAATTTGGACGCCTACGTCGAAAAACCGATGGCGCACACAATGGAAGACGCTCGCGAATTTCGCAAAGCGGTGCGGCAGACCGGCCGGAAAGTGCAAATCGGAACGCAGCGGCGGAGCGCGCGTAATTATCAACGTGCAAAACAGTTTATTCAGTCCGGACAATTTGGAAACATTGTGGGTGTCGAAATGACGTGGAACGTCAATCAGCCCGGGCGCTGGCGGCGACCGCAGCTGGTGAATCAATTAAAAGAAGAAGACACGGATTGGAAACGGTTTTTGATCAACCGGCCCGCTGTTCCGTTCGATGCGAGGAAATATCTGGAATTTCGTCTGTTCTGGCCGTACTCAAGCGGAATTCCGGATCAGTGGATGGTGCATCAGATTGACACCGTACATTGGTTCGCGGATCTGCCGCGTCCGCGCAGCGTTGTGGCAAACGGTGGTATCTACATGTGGAAAGACGGAAGGCAGAATTGGGACACGCTCACGGCCGTGTTTGACTACGGTCCACTCGATGATCCAACAAAAGGGTTCGAGGTGATTTACTCTTCCCGCCAGACCAATTCGGCGGGCGACGTGAAAGAACTTTATCGTTCGAACGCCGGCACGCTCGATCTGGAGAAGAATGTGATCAGCGGCGAAGGCGGACTCGACGAAGGCGCTGCCAAAGCGATGGGGATGAAAGCGAATCGTTTGCAGACGCGGGATTTGATCGAAGGCGCATCTGCCGTCGAAACCGGTGGCCGTGCGGGTGTCGATGAAGCGACGAGCGCGAACATGTTGAATTGGATGCAGTGCGTTCGCAACGGCAAGACGCCCAACGCTGATATTGAAGCGGGATACAGCCACTCGATCGCGCTTTGTATGGCGATTGCCGCGATTCAGACGGGCGAGCGAGTGACGTTCGATGACGCGGCGCAGGAAGTGATAGCCGGCGGTAAGGTGTGGACCGGCGCCTGACGGAGGGTCTTCGTCGGTCGAAGCGGGCTTACCGGAATTGGGCAGCTCGATTCAACTTCCGTGAAGGTCCAGTTACCAAACGAGGTTAAAAACCTTGTACTCTTAGATTTGTTTCGACGAACGCCACGTAACGTCAGCATAATCAATAAGCTGCGAGCGGTACTGATGACGGGTTGGCAACATTTCCCTTACTTCCTTGCCCTCGAAGTGGGAGACTTACCCTAGTCTTTTCTTATACCGTCTTTCGCTTCACCGAGCGCTGCGCCCCCGCACGAGCGCCGAATCGGAACTCTGTTTTGAGGCTTTAGCTGATGCAAGCGCACGCAATTGTTGGGAGCGGCGACCCATCACATCTTGACCTCTTGGTTGGAGGTCTGCCAATGCGTCTTTCTTCACAAGACGCGACACTTTTGTCCGCTGCCATGCGGCGATATGACGGTTTCAACAGCACCGAGCGAAAGCGATTTTCTATCGAGATTGAGACATTGGCTTCTTCGAAAACAGGCGAAGGCAGCTTCGCCTGCGACTTCGAAGGCGCCCACGTAGTGGCCGATGCGGACTCCGCGCGTTTTACCGGCGTGCGGCACGAATACGCCCTCGATTCGCTGCTGCGAATGCTCCTGAGCTGGAGGCTGCTTCCCGAAACTGGTTTCCTGCTGCATGCGGCGACTGTGATTCGGAACGGCAAGGCGTACGTATTCTTCGGCCGGTCCGGCGCGGGTAAAAGTACGGTTGCCTCGCTCAGTCCATCAGGCAGCGTTTTCACGGACGAAATTTCGCTGCTCAAACGCGTGGATGGCGAATGGCGCGCATTCGGAACGCCATTCTGGGGAGATTTTCGAGCAGACGGAATGAATTGCAGCGCGCCACTCGCGGGAGTTTTCAGGCTTTTGCAATCACCGATGAATCGCGTCGAATCTTTGCGGCCGGCGGAACTGGTGAAGGCACTCCTTCCCTGCGTCTTATTTTTTTCTTCACGAGTTGGCGATCATCAACGGTTACTGGAAATTATGGATGCCACGAGTCGCGAAGTCCCCGGCTACAACCTGCAGTTCCAGAAGAATCGATCCTTTTGGGAGGCTATCTCCTCATGAACGCAACGGCTAGTGGAATCTGGCGGAAGAATGCGGCGCTCGCTTGGCGCGAAATCGACAATGAGACCGTCATCATTTCGCCCGGAGAGAGCGTGATGCACGAATTAAACGATACCGGCAGCCTGATATGGCGCAGCATTGACGGCCAGCGAAGCGCGGAAGAACTGGCCGCGTTGTTGGTTGAAGAGTACGACGTGACGAAGGAAGTGGCGCTGACGGACACGCTCGCGCTCCTCGAGGAATTGTCCAGCCGCAAGTTGCTGGTCCCGGGCGAAGCCGCCCAAGGGAGTGAATCGCGTTGAGCGGCACCATGCAATCCGTGGCTACGCCACTGATGGACCGGCTGATTGCGCGGACCGTGCTCAAGCGCCTGCCCTTGAGCGTTCATTTCGATTTGACGTACCGCTGCAACGAGCGCTGCGTTCATTGCTATCTCGATCACGAAGATCATGGCGAGCTTTCCACAGCGGAATGCATCGACGCACTGGAACAGCTCGCGAAGGCCGGAACGCTTTTTTTGACATTCAGCGGTGGCGAGATTTTTCTGCGCAAGGATTTGGAAGAGCTTCTTGCGGCCGCGCGACGGCTGCACTTTGACGTCAGTTTGAAGACGAATGCGCTACTGGTCACGCCCGAGCGCGCGGAGATGCTGTCGCGGCACGGCGTCCGCCGCGTTCAGATCAGCGTATACAGCAGCGATGCCGCGATACACGACGCGATCACCAAGGTGCCGGGATCGCTTGCGCGCAGCATCGCGGCCATTCCGCTGCTTCAGCAACGCGGAATTCTGGTAAAGCTAGCGTGCCCGCTAATGAAACAGAATCTTATGGCGTATCGCGGTGTGCTCGCTCTCGCGGAAAATCTCGGCGTTCCCTATGTTCTCGACATGACGATCACCCCGATGATGGACGGAAGCGACGCACCGCTCGATCATCGCGTGTCCGTCGACGCGTTGTTGCCCGTTCTGCAGGACTCGACACTACAATCCTGCGGAACGAAAGTTGCTTCCGAGGACGGGTTTGCGCCTGCTTTTTTTGGAAGCGCAGTTTCGAGCGGAATTGAAAATGCGGCATACGAAGACCTGCCCTGTAGCGCAGGCCACAATAGTTGTTATCTTTCGCCGTACGGCGACGTGCACGCTTGCGTACAATTGCCGATGGCTGCCGGCAATATACGCAAACAGAGCTTTCGGCAAATTTGGGACGGTGCCGAGGCTCTGGAACGGATTCGAAGCGTTCGAGAGAGCCAATTGCCGATTTGTTCGAAATGCGACATTCGTTCCTATTGCGAGCGTTGCCCCGGTCTTGCGTGGATGGAAGGCGGCGACTTGCTTGGTGCGTATGAACGCGCGTGCGCGTTGGCCGAACAAAAGGCGCGATTGGCTGGGGTTTCGAGTCCGGTTAGCGCTTGGCGCAAGAGTCTTGCGGAGGCCTCCGAGGTCCCACTCAGAGAAAGCGAGCCGGCCTGTCATGAGCGGCAAACGGTGAATTGAAAGGGAAAGTGAGTTCGAATGGCGGACGAAAAGAAGATTAATCCCGAGGGACCGGGCACCAGCGACGGCAAGAAGCCGTACACAAAGCCGAATGTGCAATCTGAGCCGATCTACGAAACGCTGGCGCTGGCGTGTGGGAAGTTGCCAGGCCAGGGAGGAATTTGCAACGCCGCACCGCGCCGCTCGTGAACCGCAGGCGAAGACCATGCGAATTACGTAGGCTCTTACCTCGGCAGCATCGTACCACGCTATGAACCTATAGTATTGGGCACCCGCAAACTTTGGTTTCATTGACTAACCCAAAGTGAAACAACCATCCTGATTAGTAGGCAAAATGCGTTTCGAATCCGAACACTGCTCGCGGTTTTTCCCGGTTCGGCAAAAGGTAGGTTAAAGGATCTTCATGCAACGGTGTGCTTTAGTTCGTTCGCTCGCGGTGTTCGCTGCCACAGTTTTGCTCAGCGTGGTGCTCAGCAGTGTGCAGCCAAGGGCCTTCGCGCGCGAAAGGAAAACCCTGGTCTCCGCGGCTACGCAAAAGCGTGGCGGCGACGCGCAACTCGATGCCAGCACAGCCTCGACGAATTACGGATCGGCTACAAGTCTGAATATCGCCGCAAAAGGCAGCACGGGCCAAGCGGCCCGCGCCATCGTTCAATTCGATTTGAGCTCGTTTCCGAATATCGGCGTGAAGCAAGCGGATATGGGGCTTACCGTGACGTCCGTTGGCAACAAGAACGGATCGTACGAAGCTCACCTGGCGACGAGCCTTTGGCAAGAGGCTTCCGTAACGTGGGCGAACCGCCTAACAGGAACGGCATGGACCACCGCGGGCGGCGACTTCAACGCTACGTCCACTGCTGCGATAACGATCAACGCGGGCAGCACTACGCCGGCCACATACACCTGGGGGATCACGGCAGACGTGCAGAAATGGTACGGGGGCACGCAGAATTTTGGCCATGTGATCCTGGAAAATCCCAGCGTCGGCAACGACATCAACGGAATCCTATTTAATTCGAGAGAAGCGGCAAGCAGCACGCCGAGTCTTGCGCTCACGTTTCTGCAGCAAGTGTCCAACCTCAAAGCAACCGCCGGCAACGGCACGGTTACTTTGACGTGGACGAATCCTACGACCTTAACCGGATCGACCTCGCTTGAGGGCTACGCCGGCGTGCTCATTCTGCGGCAGGTGGACAAACCCGTTTCGGCCACCTCCGTGCCAGCGGACGGAACAACTTACACTTCCTGCGGCACGATCGGGACGAACAGTGACGTGGTGGTCTTCGTCGATGGCACCAACGCCACGACTTTCACCGACAGCGGTCTTTGCGGCGGACTTACCAACGATCACGCATATTCCTACAAAGTTTTTACCGTGGATACCGCGCATTATTATTCGACGGAATGCAGCACAGTGACCAGCGGATCGGGCGCGTGTTTGGCGAATGGATCGGCCATCGTGCCCGAAGTGGTAGCCGTTCCCAGCGCAACCGCTTCCGCGCAGGCCGCTTGGGTGTTCAATACGCTGGCGGCAGCGCCGTCGGCGCCGGGCATCAATCCGGGAGCGAGCACTGTAACTGGCAGCAACACGTTGCTTTTCGACATCAATCCCCAAACCGGATTGCAGGTCGTTCCGCCGGTAAGTTTCGGCGGAGCAATCTCGAGCCGGCCGACTTTGATCGATACCGCGGACGATTCGATTGCGCAGAACGTTGCCTACGTTCCGGGACAAGACAATTTTGTTTACGCCGTGAATACCGATACGGGCGTGTTGGACTGGATCGTGAATCCCGTTAGCGCGCCGTTCGTCGCCAGCGCCGGACTCCAGGCGAAACTCTTCAGCGGCGCGACATATACGCTGGCGCAGGATCTTGTTGTTGCCGGCACGCACAACGGCACAACCACGGGCGGCAATCAGTTCGTTGCATTGAATGCGAATACGGGCGCAACCGTTTGGACTGTCGCCGGAAATACTGGAACCGTGCCTGCGCTGGACATCGTAAATGCGGCGCCGACGATTGACTACACTCACGGAGCAATCTGGTTCGCTAGCCGCAGCAACGCAGGCACAGCTCAGCCGAGTTTGTGGAAGCTTGATCCCAACGCCGGCACCGTTCTCTTTTCGGCAAAACTTGGACCGATCGATTACAGCCCAACGCTCGCCCCGCAATCCGACATTTTGTTTGCTTCGGTGAACGGTGGCTCGCTTCTCGCTATTGATCCAGTGACTGGCACGACGCTTGGGTCGGTGAGTCCGGGCGATGGTGGCTTGAAAGGTTCCGTTGCCGTGGCCACTACGACTTTGCCCTATACGGTCGTTTTCTCAACCAGCACAAAAGTCTGGGCGTACAAGTTCGCGTGCACACCAATTGCGAACGTCTGTTCGACTGTTACCGGCGGAACGTTCACGTTGCTCTGGGGCGGAACGGCGATTACAACGCCATCCACGCCGCTTACGTTTCCTCCGATGACGAAAGTGTACGTAGGAGGCGGCGACGGAAAAATCCACGAACTCGATTTGGCAACAGGCGTCGACGGCAAGCAACGTCTGTTGAATACCAGCGCCGGCGTCACGGTCGGAGACGTCAGCATCGATACAAGTTTGTCCTATGTGATCGCGTCCGCGACGGACGGTCGAGTGTATGCGTTCACGTTCCCATTTTAAGAGGCGAGAGATGAGCACGCGTAACGGCAAATCAGATTCCAATCTCCTGCTCCTTCTGGCGCTCGGCGGCGCGACTCTGCTCGCCGGGTGCGCCCAGGGCTTGGACCAAGTTCCGCCGTCAGGCGCGGTGCAACCCGTCGCAATGACCGTCACGGTTTGCGACAGCAGCGAACAAGGTTGCAGCGCCGCAACGAGTTTCAGTCTTGGATCATTTCGCGACCTCGGCGTGGGCGTGGACTGGAAAAACGTCCCCAGCGGGACCCACACTCAGCAAATTGCGCTAGTGCAGCCGAATGGTGTTGTGTACCAGACCGTTTCGCATTCGTTTGGAGTGGCGGACGGAACACTCGGCACGCCCGCAATCAATGATGTGATTCCGGTTGCCGGGACATTTATCACGCAACGTTCGCAAACCGGTGAATGGACGCTCGAGGTTTCGCTCGATGGCCAGTCCGTCGGAATGCAGAAATTTCAATTTACGGAATGAAGGAAAGCTTGAGCGCGGAAACTCGACCCAACACGGCGCCGCCGGTCATCCCTGCGGAAGTCTCTGGCGAACGCCGCCAGGATGATATTGAAGTCATTGCCAGTGCGCTGGCGGGACAGGGCCGCATCTCTTTGCGGGTGCGCGGCTCGAGCATGCTCCCCTGGGTACGCCCAGGAGACATCGCCGTCATTCGGAGGACAGACGCCGCACATGTCCGCTGTGGGGACGTCGTCTTGATACTTCGCGACAAAAGATTATTCGTCCACCGGCTTGTGAAAAAACACCACTCCTTGGGAGTCACAAAATTTCTTGCGAAGGGCGACGCGCATCCCGGTGACGACGGAATGATTGACGGGCAGGAAATTCTGGGCCGGGTCATGAAGATCTATCGCGGCAACCGGCAGATCGATTTGGATGAGCCACGGCACTTGGCGCTGGGAATCTTGATTTCGCAGTTTTCCCGGAAGAGTGCGTATTGGTACCCGTTCGTGCGACTTGCTGCGCTGGTCACTCAGCCGCTGCGACGCATGTGGCAAGCGAATCGCGCTGCTTAGCTTGGCGCTGGGCGCGCCGACTCCGCGGCAAAGCAAAATACTTCCAACTTAATTTTCTGTGAGCGCGAACTCCACGCGATGACGCATCGGGTCGATGCGCTCGGCGCGCACGCGAACTCGGTCGCCGAGCTTCCACGATCGCTGTTTGGATTTCGGCGCTGCACCACGCCCACGCCGTTGGTCATGGCCGGTGTTGGCGACGATCGCGTGTTCGTGCTCCCGGTAAATGCAGCGCGTTCCCGCCGCCTCTTCTATCGCCGCCAGCGGTAGCAGGCCTTCGACGAACACCTCCATCAACTCCACGAAGCATCCGTATTTTTGAACCGAAATGATGAGCCCTTCATATTCGTCGCCCAGATGCTGCTCCATGAATTGCGACGTCTTCCAGTCGCGCAATTCACGTTCCGCGTTTGCCGCGCGGCGTTCCGCGTCCGAAGTCTCGGTTGCCAGCTCTTCGAGGACGCGATGCGAATAAAGCGCGGCCGCAGTCCCCTTCGCCGCATGAGGATCGGGCGGAGGGCTTACGTCTGGATTCGCGAGCGCCCATTTCAATGCGCGGTGAACAACCAGATCGGGATACCGCCGGATGGGCGAAGTGAAATGTGCGTATTCATCGAAGCCCAGCGCGAAATGGCCGAGTGAATCCGGTGCGTAGCGGGCCTGTTTCAGCGAACGCAGCATTAGATAAGAAACGATCCGCTCTTCCGGCTTTCCCGCTAGTTTCTTCAGTAGTCTTTGATAGTGCTGCGGTGTGATGCTTAATTCTGCGACACCAGGCAAAGATACCTTCATGCCTCGTTCACGGCCGTGACCCCGCGAATCTGGTTTGCCGCGCTGCGCGGGCGCAGGCACGCGTCCGTGCCGCACCGAAATTTCGCGTTGGTGCAGATTCTCTACGCCCAGGGAATAGCCGAACGCGCGTGCCAAATCCTCGAACTCCAGAACTTTCTTCGCGTCGGGTTTTTCGTGAACGCGATGCAGCGCCGCAATTCCCCGCCTGAGTAAATAGCCTGCTACGGCGCGGTTCGCCGCGAGCATGAACTCCTCGATCAAGCGGTGAGCGATGTTGCGCTCGCTTCGCGTGATGTTGGTCATCTTCTGTTCTTCATCGAACTCGATCACCGGCTCCGGCAAATCAAAGTCAATTGAGCCTTTTTCATTTCGCCGTGCGTTCAGCAGCAGCGCCAGCTCCTTCATGTTCGCGAAGTGCGGAGCTAATGCCTTATAGCGCGCGGTCATCTCCTTGTCGCCTTCGAGCACTTTATTTACGTTGGTGTACGTCATCCGCTCAGCCGAGCGAATCATGCCCGAGACCATTCGCGAACCCGTCATTCGCCCCGCAGCGTCAAACTCCATCAGCGCGCTCATCACCAGGCGGTCTTCTCGCGGATTCAACGAGCAAATCCCGTTCGAAAGTTCCTCGGGCAACATCGGCACCGCCCGATCCAAGAAGTAAACGGACGTGCCGCGCAGCCGCGCTTCGGTATCCAATGTCGTCAGTGTCCGAACGTAGTTCGCCACGTCTGCAATATGTACCTGCAGGCGCCAGCCACCATCTGCACGCTTTTCGACATAAACGGCGTCGTCGAAATCGCGAGCCGTCTCACCATCGATCGTTACGATTGGCAACGACCGGAAATCCTCGCGCCCGGCGCGGTCTGCATCGCTCACGGGTCGCGCACTTCCTTCAGTATCGCGCAAGGCTTCTGGCGAGAATTCATGCGGCAGGTGGTGCTTGCGGATGACGATCTCCGTGTCCACGCCGAGATCGCCGGGATTGCCCAGAACTTCAATGACACGTCCAACTGGTGAGAGACCTCCGCGTGGATACCGTACTAGCTCTACATTCACGACGGCTCCATCCAGCTCGGAAAGTCTTGGAAGCCGCCGCCCGCGCGTCGTCGCTTCTTCCGCAACGGTGAATCCGAGTTTCTTTCTCAGCGCCGCCGTCAATTCCTGTCCAGGTGGAATTTCCACCTGATGATGAATTCGCGTGTCATACGGCAGCACCACGTTCCCATGCGGCCCATATCGAAATAATCCGACAACACTTGGGTGGGCTCGGTTCAGCACGCGAACGATTCGCCCTTCGATGCGTTGCCCTTCCGCGGAAAAACCCGTTCGCCGTATCTCGACCGCGACACGATCTCCGTGCATCGCGTCTTCGACCCCGTGCCTCGGGATAAAAATGTCGCCCTCGATGTTCGGAATCGGCTCTTCCGGGATCACAAATCCGTACCCATCCTGATGTAGCACCAGGCGCCCGCTGGTGGCTTTGCCTGCCTGCCCAACGCGAGACTCTTGAGTTTCCTTGCGGTCGCCCTTCCGCTCTTCCGGCTCCCTTTTCGCCTTGAGCCGGTATTTTCCGGGTGCCACTTCGACAATCAAATTGCGTTTCTTCAATTTCGACAGCATTTTGAACAGGGCTTTTCGCTCCGTGTTCGCCAGATGGAGCCCCTGCGAAATTTCCATGGCCGAGGCGCCGTCCTGCCTAACTTGCAGAAAACGCAATATGTTATCGGGATTGAGCGAAGAGCTTCGTGACATAACCTTTTACGCTAGTTGAAAGTTATAAAAATTTCGTAAGGATTGTGACTTTTTATTGCTCTCTCCCGCAACAAATTTCCCATTTTTTGGTTAAATAGGGCAGGCCAACACACGACCGGTAAGCCACCCTCCGTCAGGCTTATCGGGATTCCCCGTAAGGGGAAGAATGGGGAGGCGAGAAGACCTGGCTCGCCTCCCTTTTCGTTTCTCGTGGAACGTTCTTCGTGCATCATCCATCTAACAGTCTGCGTGTTATAATCCCCTATGGGTGTCACTCTAAAAGACATCGCTCGAGACCTCGGCGTCAGCGTTATCACGGTCTCCAAAGCCCTCCGCAATCACTCCGATATCAGTGAGCAAACCAAGGCACGCGTGCTCAAGCGCGTGCAAGAACTGAACTATCGTCCGAATCTAGCCGCTCGCGCACTCGTTACCGGCCGCACCAACATGATCGGATTCGTCATCCCCGATCTGCTCAACAGCTTTTTTTCTGAAGTCGTCCGCGGCGTTGCCGCTGCCCTCAGAAATACCGGCTACACGCTTGTTGTCACTTCCTCCGAGCAGGATCCAAAGCTCGAACGCCAAGCCGTCGAGCAGTTCATTACTCGCCGTGTCGACGTGCTACTGATCGCTTCCACCCACTGGACCGTCGAGATGTTCCGTCGTATCGAGGAAGCCGGGATCGCCTACATTTTGATTGACCGCAGTTTCGTTGGACTGGCGGCGCATTTTGTGGGCGTCAATGACGAAGAAGTTGGCGCGCTGGCCACGCAGCATTTGATCGACACCGGTTGCAAACGGGTTGCCCACATCGGCGGACCCGCACTCAGCCCTTTGCTTGGCCGTCTTGAGGGTTACAAACGCGCCCTGACCAAGAATCGTATCGCGTTCGACCCTGACTTGGTAATGAGTACCGACCGCGCTGAAGAGATGGGTGATGCGGTCGCCTACAACGCCACGCAAATTCTTCTTGGCCAGAACCCTCGCCCCGACGGGATCTTCTGCTACAACGACGTGGCGGCGTATGGAGCCATTGCCGCCATTCTGGATGCAGGCCTGCGCATTCCAGACGACGTCAGCGTCATTGGCTGCGGCAACCTTCTCTATAACAAGTTCATACGCGTCCCCGTAACGAGCGTGGATCAGCAGAGCGCCGTAATCGGTCAGCGTGCCGCCAAGCTCGCCCTCCAGTTGATTGAAGCGGACCAGCCGGTGGTGCCCAAGCCCATCTTCCTGGAGCCCCGCCTCGTTGTCCGAGCCTCTACCCGGAAGCAAATGTCTGCGGCCAAGTCCTGATTTCTATTGGCGGGAAGCTTTTTGTTTGATTAGAGCGCTGGCCTTCAGACGACGCCCTTCGCTCCTTTACTATTGGTGGATCCACGCCAGATTGTCGAAATGCAGCGCTTCGCCGTGCAAAAATCGCAAATTCACAACCGAACTCGGATCGCGCCAACCCGTCCGCACGCGCCGCAGCTCACCAGGTTTCAGCGTCACCGAAACCGCGCGAGTTTCCGGCGAACTGATGTTCAGCATTGCGTCGCTTGAACCACCGTTGTAAACATCAATGCCCGCGAAGATCTGCGGCGTCGAAAACCACATGTTTGCGTTGTCCGAGTTCTGATCCTTCAACGCGGCATGAAACGTCCCGAACTTTCCGGTCGGCACCGCAATTTGCCATTGCGAATCGCTCCACCCAATCGGTGCGCTCGGATAAAAACCATCCAGCACCGTTCCCGCCGCGAGGTGCGGATCGTCGAACGTCACCACTCGCACCGGCGTACTGCCGCCGCGCCCCTGTATTGCAACATCGCGCGCACCTTCATGCCGCACGCGCATCACATGCGTTTTTTCATCGAACGTGTACCCTGGCTGCGTCAGGTCGGCTCGTTTTGCCAGTGGCTTTCCCTTTACCGTCACAAATTCCGGCGTAAAATCCAGCCGCAGCACTTCGTTCGCATCCGCGTCGAAAGTCGAATACACCACCGAACCCGCGCTGTAGGAAATTTTTGTTACCGGCGAATTGCCGCCAAGCAAATGTGATTCATCTTCCGGCGCCCACTCCGGGACCGCCCAGAATGCATCCATCAATCGTCGCGGCCCGTCCGTAAATTCGTCCGTGAACCACCATTGATCCGTGTAGGGTGCATGCGCTGCGCCAGGCAATCCTTGAAAGTATGTCACCCAGTTATACGAACGGAACGCCGCATCCTTATACGCGACGTCGCCCGTCTTCGCAAAATAAAACGCCTCCACCGCCGCGAGCCGCGCTGTGTGGCTCTCGCAGCATTGATTCGGCAAATTGCAGCAGAACTCTTTCCCGTTGCCCTGTTCGGTCGTAACGGTCGCGCCGTGCACGAGGTACTTCGGCCACTTTGGCGTCGTTTTCACCCAGTCAATCAATTTCCGCGCATGCTCGTGCCACTCCGGATCTTTTTCCGGATGAAGCAGCACATACCGTGCCAGCTCCAGCGGAATCACCTGGTTCATATTTTCCATGCCTGGTCCGACATCTTCGAAATACCCGACCCAAACGTTGTTCGTCATCGGATATTTCATCAGCCACGCCCACGCGCCTTCTCGAACTCGCTTGTACGATTCCGCGTCGCCGAAGCCGATGCGAATCAACTCATCAAAAAGCATGATCGGCTCGACTACATTCGCCGTGTACGGGCTCATCCCGCGACCGCCCTCGAGCGATCCATCGCGCGCGAAGCACCGGAACGCCCACGGCGAATTCTTCTCGTCGCCCGTCTTAAAGTGTTTCACCAGCATTTCCGCGCAGCGAATCGCTTCGCGCAGATATTTCGTGTTGCCGGTCATCTCATAGAGGCGCAAATACGCGTAACCATCGGCGCCGATCAGGTGCGGTTCGACGAAGTCCTCACCGTGCTGGCTCCATCCCGTGTACCGCCGTGCTCCCGGATTTGCCGAGGGATACGGCACGCCCGCCCACGAATAGCTTTCTGGCGTCAGCCCGTTTTCCAGTTCGTAGTTCATGAAGTTTTCGAGCATCTCCAAAGTGCGCGCATCGCCCGTATATGCATAGAGCCGCTCGACGAATCCCTGCATCATCGCTCGCGGATACGCGGTCGAATTCACCCAACGCAATTCCGGAAACATTTCGTAAGTCGTACGGTCGAAATCGAAGCAGCAGTAAAAATAGTCCAGCCGTTGCCGGTTGTACTGGTCCCAGAGAATCGTCCACTGCGTCAGGAAGTGCGAGGAGTACGAAAATCCCGTGTCTCCTGCCATCGGCCAGGGCAGCAATTTCCCCTGCGCATCGAGCTGTACCGGCCGCCCCGCGATAGTCGGCTCGTCCACCGTTGACGTCATCGGCCACTGCTCCTGCCCCGCGGCCACGCTTGCGCAAAGCAAACTCAGCGCCATCATCCGCAAGAAACGCATCAAATCTCCTCGCACTTGCGCGAAAGCATAATCATTTCTCACTGGTTTTTACACTGTTTCTGACAAGCTGTCAGAGAGAACGTCGTCTATTTTGCATGCACTGAAGACTGGTTCTTTGGTGCCCGAAAGAGGACTCGAACCTCCACTCCCTTGCGAGAACTAGCTCCTGAAGCTAGCGCGTCTGCCAATTCCGCCATTCGGGCACTGCTCACCAGGTATTGGTGCGTTTGAAGACGTCAAACGAGGCATTTTGATTGTGCCCGCCGCTCGCCGCCTTTGTCAACGTGACGCTCTCCAAGACTGTGTTCTCATGTTGATTTACTTCACCAAATGTTGCGAGGGCTTTACAACTTTTCCCTTCAGGTCAACGCGATATCGCAACGTGAAGCCTCTTGGGGATGCGCCATCATTGTGCCCCTCAAGAACAACCAGAAGTTCGTGCGAATTGATCCAATGCTCCGCCTTGAGGCAGGAGTGTCCAGAATTGAAAAATACGGATGCCCCAGCATCGCTGGTCAGGAGCACCTTTTCCAGGTCTATTTCCCTGACTGTCGCTGCCTCATATACGTAGCACCCCGTGTCGGTGCTGCCAGACGCATCATCGACGAGAAAGAATCGGCTATTTGGAGCCCAGGAAATACCAAGACTACGCTCGTATTCCTTTACCGCTTCATAGTTCGCCGGCCACTATTGGATCACCCGGTACACAAATTATCGTTCTGCCCGATCTATCGGTGCCGCAACCGCAACGATTCCCAACTCCCATCCGCTGTCCAGCCGCCATCAACAACCAGCGCATGTCCATTCACAAACCCGCTCTGCATTTCATCTGCAAGAAAAAGAATCGCTCGCGCAATGTCCTCCGGCGAAGCAAATCTTCCCATTGGAACGCGGCCCGTAACATCCGCATCGGTGTAACTTCCGCCAGCCTGGTCGGCCTGATCCATCTCCGTCTTCACCCAACCCGGACACACCGCGTTCACCCGCACTCCCCGTCCGCCCCATTCCGCCGCCAGCGTTCGCGTCAATCCAATCAATCCGTGTTTCGACGCGTTGTACGCCGCGCGGTCCGCCACGCCGACGAGTCCCGCAATCGATGCCACATTCACAATGCTTCCCGACTTCTGTGCCAACATCGTCGCGCCGAACGCCTTCGCCAGCAAAAACGGTGCAACCAAATTCACCTCCAGCACCCTCCGGAAATCCGCCGGGCGAATCTTCTCCGCATTCTCAATAAAGCTAATCCCCGCGTTGTTTACCAGCACATCCACGCGGCCCCATTTTTCCTGCACGGCTCGCGCAAACTTCTCGACGGTCGCCCCGTCTGAAATGTCCCCAACCAGCGCAATTGCCTCGGCCCCAGCGCCTTTCACAGCCTTCAGCGTCTCAGCCGGTTCCCGCAAATCCGCCAGCCCGAGCCCGTATCCCTGCTCCGCAAACACCTCTGCCGTCCGCCGCCCAATACCCTGCGCCGCCCCCGTAATCACCGCAATTTTGGCCGTTTTTCCGTCCTTCACCGCTCCTCCAGCCCACCCGTCGACTATTCGTTTCGGTGATGCGTAGCACTAGCTTTTCTTATTTGTGGTGCTATACTCCGCGTCAGATTACCGTATCACCCCTTGCCCGCTGTCTAGCCTCTCCCGGACAGTTGGCACCGCGGATCGGTTCCAGTGGGAGGTCAATATGGAATCTATTCAGGGGCCCGTCTTGTATCTACTGATCGCCTGTGGAGTCGTGACCGCTGCATTTCTGGGCCTGCTCATCTGGAAGAGCCTGCTCGAAAGCCATGAGGATGATCAGATCTTTCTGGGCACAACCGAACAGCACTTGGCTCGTGAACAGCAGTTGCTCGTTGCCAAAATCAACACTCTGACCCGGCCGATTATGATGACCGGAATTTTGGCGGGAGTGCTGCTCCTGTCTGCTGCCGGGATCTGGGTCTATCACGGCCTAAAGCAGTTTTAGCGCCCTCAATAGTGCCTCGCGCCCAGCCCTCACTGTGACGGAGGTTTGCTCGCCGTTCCTGCTGGCGGGGGTGGTGTACCTGTGGGCTGACCTTGCTTCACCGTTTTGACGACTGACGTGTGATCGTGCACGATCAGCCAGCGCGTATCGCGCTTGACTAGTACCAGGGTCGTCTGGCCTCGCGCAGATGTCGGTGTATCGTCAACAAGCGCTTCGAACTCCCATTGATAGCACGCCCAGGCCGTCGATCCATTCACCTTGATGTAGGTGTTCATCCGGTCGAGCCGCACCCTTTGCATGTGTGATTTCTGCTGTTCGTAGAGCGCCAGGAAATTTGTCCATCCGACTATTGGCGCGGCCCATCCTCCGTTCACCACCGAAACGTCTTCCGAGTAAAACGTGTGCAAGCGCTCCGTGTCGCCCAGTTGCCACGCGCCCAGGTATTCGCTCAGCATGTAGTCAATCTGTTGCTCGTCCGTCAGCGGCACCACCGGATTAGCATTGTCGTTGTTCACCTTCGGTGGTTCGTTTTTTTTCTTCTTCTTGTTGTTTTGTGCCGCAGCGTCTGGCGCGGCCGCCAGCGAAAATGCGATAGCCGCCATCGCAAGCAGCGCCATGGCAAGTCGCAACGTCTTATGGCGATCATTCAATAGATTTATCCGGAATCCAGCCATCAAACTCTCCCTCACGCGACCAACCCTGCGGTTTGTCATATTGAAGCAACCGCAAGCGGCAAACCGCGAACGGCAAACATTTCTTATGCAAGCAAGTGTACGTCAGCGCGAGCGCGACGCGCTCAGTAGGTTCACAAACAGGCGATACGCCCCCGGCACGCCTTCCGGCAGTTGCCGGAAAAACGCGATCCCTGTGTAGATGTAGGTTCCGTTGCCGAGCTTTGTATAAAGCAGCGCGCCGTCCAGATCCTTTTCGCCTGGATCGTTCATCGCCAGCAGCGGAGTGTAGCGCGGGTCGTATTCGCTCCAGAAATAAAGCCCGCGCTCCTGCATCCAGCCTTTGAAATCGTCTTGCGTAATTTTGTTCGGTGCGTTCAGCAGCGGATCGTCCGCCTTCAGGAATTTCACCGGAGAAGTTTCATCCGTAATCCGCGGCAACGGATCGCCCTGCTTGTTCGCGATCTTCGACGGATACGGCGAGTAGTTTTTCCCGTCCCACGCAAAGTCGCGCTGATATTGCACCACAAGCGTTCCGCCGTTTTGCACATAGTCCAGCAGCCGCTGATTCGCACCCGGCAATTCGCTGCGCAATTCATAAGCACGCACGCCCACCACGATCGCGTCATATTTCGCAAGATCGCCAAAATTCAGTGCATTCGCATCCAGCATCTCCACCTTGATGCCCAGCATTTTCAGCGCATCCGGCACCGGCTCGCTCTCCGCGCTGATGTATCCCACACGCAAATTCTCCGGCGCCCTAATGTCAAACGCCTGGACCACCGTCTGCGCCGGTTCTTCCCACGTCAGCGTCGGCATCGAAACCAACGGCTCAATCGAAGTCGTGAATTTCTCCTCGCCGCGCTTTGCATACGCCGTAATCGTGTAGTGTCCCGCGTCCATCTTTGCCGGTGGAGTCACCGTCAGTTTCGCGTACCGGTCGCCTTCGCCCGTAAAGCTCACATCCACCGCGCCGCTGCTCTTCCACCCCGTTGGCACATCCAGCCCAACACTTACCGTCGCCGCCTTCTGCGAATACGAATGCACCCGCAAAAACACATCGAACGGTTCATGCTTCGCCGGCAGCTTCTCAATCTCCTGCTTCGGCTCCACCGCCAGCGTATACGCCGGCACAATTAGTACAGCTGCCCGATCCACTTGGGTGGAAGTCGCTTGAGTGTAGGTCACGGGTACAGTCACTTGGGTCAATCTTTGGGAATCACTTCCAAAATAAAGTGAAGCGCTTGCGACCGGTTCTCCTTCGGCCAGAAGTTGAGGCCAAACTTCTTCTCGAAAAGAAATTGGTGCCGCAATCGTCGAAAACTTCATCCCTAGCGATGGATCCCCTGTTCCGCGGTCTTGGCTGTCGAGACCGCTAAATGAAAACGATTCAAGAGACGTCTCCTGAATCCAGCATTTCACACCCGGTCGGCAGCCATACTTCACGGTCACCTGCGCTGGCTCGCCTGCGACTAGCGTTCCGTGGTTCGCTTCGGCAACGAACTGAAAGCCTGATGCCTTCCTTGTTGCCCTCGATATCTTCCGAGCAGCTTCGGCAACTTTGCCTTCGTTTTCCCGTCCCAGTGGTCCGTAGGAAGACACTTCGTTTGGAACCCGGAGTCCGCTGATCGTCGCCTCTGCCTTTGCGAGCAAATCCACTGCACCAGTCCAGTTCAATTGAAGCGCCTGCATTCGTGCAGCAACGAGATCTCGATCCGCCTCAACAACTGTTTCACACCAATCGCGATGCGCCTTGCACGTGGCGGTTTGCGACGTCCCAAGTAGTTCTGAGAGCGGTCGGGAGAGCGCCGCGGGATCAAACCCGCCTCCACTCTCCAATTTCAATCCGATTGGTCTCTTGAGGAAGGATGACCCAAGAAAACCCCCTAGTCCCTGTGTGCGGTGATTCGCGAACGCATCGATGCCGATTTCTCTCCAGCTCTTTCCCCACAGGGGCGAAACGTCGTCCAGCGGCAAGACATAACCCGATGGATGGTCGCTGCCGCGATCCACATCAAGAAGCTGAACCGGGTCGCCACCGCCACTCCACACGGGGTAAGCGCCGGTTGAACTCAGTGGCAGATACCTGACATCCGCCGCAAGCGCCACGGCCTTAGGCGTCAGCAATCCCGCCGCTTGATGATGCCCATGCCCTTGATGAACGCCGCCCCATCCATTGATTACAATGTTCGGGCGGAACGTGCGAATCACGCGCACCATGTCTTCCAAAACCTGATCGCCCCAGACTTTTTCCGCTTCTTCCGGCGTCTTGCAATATCCAAAATCCTTCGCGCGCGTGAAATAAAGCTTCACGCCATACCCGCGCGTCGCCGCGAGTAATTCTTGTGTTCGAATCAACCCCAACTGCGGCGCTTGCTCCGGTCCCAGCGCATTTTGCCCGCCTTCGCCGCGCGTCAACGACAGCAGCGCCACATCCGCATGCAGCCCGCGCGCCAAGTATGTCAGCGTCGCCGCACTTTCATCGTCCGGATGCGCCGTGACATACAAAATCCGCGTCGTCACGCGCGCGCTATCAATCGCCTCAATCGTTTCCGCAAGTCCCGGTCCCGTGCCCGGCGCAGGAGGAAACTGTGCATAACTCCGCGCCACCGCCAAACTCAACGCCAACGCCCCGATCACCACAGTCTTCCGCATAACTCTCCCGTGCTTCCAGCGCCACTCTCCGCGCCCCTTCATCTGACGCACTGCAACTCACCCGCGTTACTTCGCAAGCAGCCGCAATCCCCATCTTTGTTCTACTGATGACTGATGACTGAAGACTGACGACTTGTTTCATCAAACGGCCAGTGCTTCTTCTCCTTCGCCCAAATCAAATACGCCACCGCCCCCATCGCAATCTCCAGCAAACCCCATTTCCGCGCTGGTCCCGTCTGCCAAAAAAGCCAAGCCCACCCAAACATCGTCAGCACTGCCGGCAGCGGATACAGCCACATCTTGAACGGAAATTTCTCGGGTCCCCAGCGCCGCCGCAGCATCATCAATCCCACGGCCTGCCCAATAAATTGCACAATCAATCGCACCGCCAGAATTCCTGCAATGCTCGTCTGCAAATCCAGTGTTACGCTCAAAATTAGCGCTAGCGCGCCCAGCACCAACAGTGACACATGGGGAAAATGTTTCGTCGGATGCACTTTCGCAAATACCGACAGAAAATTCCCGTCCAGCGCCGCCGAGTACGGCACGCGCGAATATCCCAACAGCACGGAAAAAACGCTCGCCAGCGCAATCCACAGCACCATGCACGTCACCACTTGCGCCGCGCCATGCCCGTACAATTTCTCCACAAATAAACTCGCCAAGAATCTAGAATCCTGCGCCTCGCGCCAGGGCACCACTCCCAAAATGCTCGACTGCATCAGCAAATACAGCGCGGCAATTCCCAGCACCGACAGAAAAATCCCGCGCGGAATATTTTTTTCCGGCTGCTTGATCTCCCCGCCCAAATGACAAATGTTGTAATAGCCCCAGTAGCTGTAAACCGTGCTGACCATCGCCGAGCCCAGTCCCGCAAACCACAACGACGAGAACGAAAACGCGCCCGGCGGAAAATCGAACGCAATTTTCTTGTCAAAATGCGTCACGCCGCCCCAGATCAGCCAGAGCATCGTTCCGATCACGCCCGCCCAGAGCAGCACGGAAATTTTCCCAATGGTTGTAATTCGTCGGTACAGAAGAACAATTAGCAGCAGCACCAATCCGCCCGAAAGTGTTTTCGATTCCCACCGCGTCAGTGGATGCAGATAGCTGGCGTAGCGCGCAAACCCAATCGAAGCCGACGCCACCGAAAGCGGCGCCTGAATAAACGTTTGCCACACGAACAGGAACGACATCAGCCGTCCCCATTTTCCCGGCCCGTACGCTTCGCGCAAAAATACGTACGTTCCGCCCGCTTTCGGCATTGCCGCGCCCAGTTCACTCCATACAAACGCGTCCAGCGTTGCAATCACCGCGCCCGCGAGCCACGCGATCATTGCCTGCGGCCCGCCCATTGCCTTGATCACCAGCGAGCTCACCACGAACGGGCCAATCCCAACAATCTCAATCATGTTCAGCGCGACGGCTTCTTTCAGCCCCAGCCCGCGCTCCAGTTGCCCATTTTGCGTTGCGATTGTAGGGGCCGCTTTTTGAAGCGACACCCGATCCGCCTGGCCGTTCCCGCCCTCATTCATCGTCCCGCGAGAATAGCAAACCCGCCGCCTTTCGTCTTTTCTCCGCTGCCCGATGCCTACATGCTTACGTGCACACAATAGGAAAGTAGTTTGATGTCGCGCACGCCCCTCTTGTGTTACAAAAGTCTTCTTGTGACTGCGACGTGGGGTTTTGCAAAAGGTCTCGCGACTAGCGAGGTCCGCTCGCGGCCGTTCCTCTGGCTAGTGACCGCCGCCCTGACCGGCGGCATTGTCATGTCGCTCGAACTCGCCGCCTTTCGCCTGTATGCGCCGTATTTCGGCTACTCCATCTACGTATGGGGCACCATGGTTTCCGTCGTCATGGCCGCTCTCGCGTTGGGTTACGCTTTGGGTGGTTGGCTTGCCGACCGCAGCCGCTCAGGCACGATTCTCTACGTCGTCATCGTCAGTAGCGGGATCTATCAATTGGCCGCCCTATTTGTCGAGCGTCCCATTCTTCGGTGGCTCTGGCAATCCGGCGAATTCTTTGGCACCACCATTGCCAGCCTTATTATTTTCGTGCCGACCATGACCGCGCTCGCCGTAACTGCGCCCTTCGTCATTCGCCTCCTCGCCCGCGCCGAACACATCGGAATCACCGCCGGTAAAGTGTACGCACTCTCCACCGCCGGCAGCATCGCCGGAATCCTCATCACCGCTTTTTACCTCGTCCCCCGGCTCGGTACGCGAATGACTCTCCAAATCTTGTGCGCGTCTACTCTGCTAGTTGGCGCACTCGGCCTCATCGGAAGAACCGCCGCTGCTGCTGCAATTTTCCTGGCGGCCATTGGCGCCCTCCTCCTTCCGAAGCTCACTTATTCGCCCGCCGTTCTCTGGACCACCGAATCCGCTTACAACTGGGTCGCCGTAATGCACCACGACGATCTTCGCT
>DATLVG010000109.1:0-20339 GCA_035577625.1 Candidatus Dormiibacterota bacterium | reverse complement strand
GTCATTGCGAAGCTTTTAGAGAACCCGTCAATGATGACTGTGCGCTCCGCCATTCCCGGCAATGCCCAGGGAGAAAGATATTCGCCGCCAAAAAGGATGCGCGCGTAGATTTCGTCGCTGAGCAGCCACAGGTCGTGTTTTTGCGAGAGATCCGTGAGTCCACGCAGCGCCCGCTCGTCAAAAACGGTGCCTGTCGGGTTGTTCGGGGAATTGAAAATCAAAACGCTGGTTTTTGGCGAAATCTTTGAGGCAATTTCGTTCAGATCGGGTTGAAATTTGTTTTTCTCGGACAACGCGAATGGGACCGCTTTGGCGCCGAGCCCTCGCGTAAACGAAGGATAAATGGGAAAACCAGGGTCGGGATAAAGCACTTCGTCGCCCGGCTCGATCAATGCCATCATGGCGAGCGCAAGCGCCATCTTGCAGCCGGGCGCAACGAGTACTTCCTCTGGCTTGACCTCGATGCGCCGTGTGCGTTTGAGATAAGCGGCAATTTCTTCGCGCAAGGCTGGAATGCCGCGCGTCGCGCAATAACGATCCCGCCCGCCGGCAACGGCACTACGCATCGCGTCCACAACGGGCGGCGCGGGGTGGAAGTCGGGTTCGCCAAGCTCCAAGTGAATAATCGAGTGGCCCTGCTTTTCCAGTTCTTTGGCGCGTGAGAACACGGCCAACGCGCCTTCGCCATTCAGCTGTGAAACGCGCGTTGCGATTCGCCGGGTTCCCATGCGCAGCAGTCTATCATTTCGCGGCAGGAGGGGGCGTGACGGGAATGCGGAGGCCATCAATGAATCTCGGAAACATTTCGAATGCAGCGGCTGTCAAGAACAGTTCGACAAGTTCCGGCTCCAAAAACACCGAGCTCAGCTCGCCAAAGAAACTGTCGTCCACGGCTGAGCCGCCCAAGTGCAGCTTGTCGGCGAGACGGAATCCGATCTTTTCTTTTGGAGAATAAGGCCCGTTCTCGAAATCAGTAACACCCGCGATTTGGCCTTCCGTCGCGCCTTTCTGACGCGCGGAAATACTGTGCGCTCGAATGGCGTACTCGCAAGCATTTCGTTGCGAAACACGCACCGCGACCAATTCCTTGTACCAGCCTCGGAGTGCGCCATCGGCCAGGAGCGGTTTGAGAAAGCCGGCGACGGCAGGGGCGATCGCAGGCGTATGCGCAAGCACCTTAAACATATTCGGTACGACGCCACGCGCGGCGAGCAACGCGTCGTATATGGCCGCAATCTCCGGCGCCACCTTATCTCTGCTTAATAGGCGAACTCTAGTCTCTGCACTCATTTTAGTTTTGCCCCCAAAGAATTTTACATGCAAAGAGCAAAAGCGCCCCGGGAAGCACGGAGCGCTTATGGGAGAGGTTAACGGAGCTTTTCCTAGAATGCGTACCGAAGCGAGAACTGAATCAGTCGCGGCGTACCGAGCGTGCTGGTGATTCTGCCGAATGGGCTATTTGCAAGACCTATGCTCTCCACGTCAGTCGTGGACGGATTGCCGAAGTTGGCGTGATTCCACATATTGAAAAAGTCCGTCGTGAAGCGCAGAGATTGGCGCTCGGTGAGTTTGAAGTTCTTGATCAAGGAAAAATCCCAGTTCTGCTGTCCGGGACCGCGGTAGGTGTTGCGTCCCAGATTTCCGAATGCCGTGGTGCAAAAGTTGGAATTCGGGAAGACGGTCGGGTCAGACTGATTGGGATCACACTGTGCAGGGTAAAGCAGCGGCGCGGTGGTGAAGGCGGTTGGATTCAAGTAGCCGTCAATGCGCGTGCCGATGCTTCCATGGCTCAAGCCGCCGGAGAGAGTGGCACCGCTGGCGAGGCTTGCGGTCTCTACGCCGGGCGCAGAGCCGAGACCCAGAAAGGCGCTGCCAGCTCCGGAATCAAGCACGGAAAATGGTGAACCGGACTGCAGCAATGTAATGCCGCTGATTGCCCATCCGCTCAACAGTGCGCCTTTCAGGCCCTTCTCGTCCTTGAACCAGGGCAAATCGTAGCGATAGCTCAGTGCGAGACGGTGGGTGCGGTCGAAATCAGACAACCCGCGGGAGGCATCAAGAGTCGATTCGTCGTTGAACGCACTGTTGAACGCGGTGTTGCCAGTGGAGGTAGCGTCGGTCGACTTGGAAAACGTGTAGGCCGCCTGGAAATAGCCCGCGGACCAACGGCGCGAGAGCGTTGTTTGCAGCGAGTGATAGTGGGAGTAAGCGTCATTCGCAAACAGCTGGAAGCCGTTGTAGCCGTTTATGCCCTGCGCACGCGAGCGAGCGACCGCGTTGGCAAAGGTATTGGTTGTAATGTTCAAACCGCCCAACACAACCGGGTTTGCGAGGGTGGCATTTTGCGACTGCAAGGCATCGCGTGTTTCACGAAGATGCGTGCCTTTAGTTCCCACGTAGCCGACCTCAAGCACCCATTGGCGTCCAAGCGCCCGCTGCACAGTGAGGTTCCACTGTTGCGTGTTGGGGACGACAAAGTGACGAGGCACTGCGAGGCCGAAGATTCCCAAAGTCTGCAAGGGTCCCGGGCAAGCGGCACCGGAAGCTGTGCCGTAGATTGCTGCCTGGGTTGTGTCGTTGCCTGGGAAGCCCTGGAACACGTTCAGGCAGGGGACAAAGGTCGGATCGAGCGTACCAGCCTGCGGCAGCGCATTGGGATTGGGATTCGGGCAACCGGCAAGCGGCGTGGCGGAAAAGTAGGAGCCGAGGCAACCTGGAGCCCCACCACCAAATGCCACCGGTAGAAACGGCGTTTGGAAGGACAACTGGTCCGCTGTGCCGACGTCCTCACGAACATAGTAGATCCCATAGCCAGCACGAATCGTGGTCGTGTGATGTCCGAAGAGGTCATACGCAAGCCCGACACGAGGACCAATGCCCGTGGAGTAGTTGTTATCGAAGGTCGAGCCGTTGGAACTTCCGGTTAGTCCGGCGAGATTCAGCTTCTTGACACAAGAAGGATACAAAAATGGAAACTGGCCCGCGTTGGCCAAACGGGGATCGAGGTTACCAATATGGCAGAGGTCGTCGTGAAAAGCGCCTAACAGTTCCGTGCGAAACCCGAGATTTAAGGTGAGGTTGGGCTTGAACTTCCAGTCGTCTTGAGCAAAGAAACCGAAATTGTTCGAGCGATAAGCGTGGTTGGAAACGCCACCTCCGCCAAAACTGAATTGCGGCGTGCCAAGAAGGAAATTTTGGAAGTCCGTGTTGCCGTCGGGAGTGTTCGTGAAAAACAGTTCGCCGTTGAAGACCTGCGGAAAGTCTTTGTCCAGACCGACTCGCGTGAACTCGCCGCCGAAACGAAATACATGGGCTCCACGAACCCAGCTTACGGTGTCGACAAAATTGAGATTGTTCTGGTCTTGCGACTGGTTGCCGAAAGGAGCCGGACCGATTTCAAAACCCGAGCTGGCGAATACAAACTTGTAGATGGAGTTTGTGACGCTGTTCGTCGGTCGGTCAATGCCGAGGTCGGTCGTAGTGACCGGCGGAATGTTATTCAACTCGTCGTTGATATGGACGAACCCGAAACGAAATTCGTTAACAAGCACTGGCGAAAAAAGATGCGTCTCGGTAATGTTGAGGAATCGGGTATGAACCGGCGTGGCGAACGGAAAATTGAGTGAAGTCGAACTCACACTGCTCGCCAGCGTGCTGCCGAGTGATTCCGGCAAATCACCGCCACCGAAAGGCAAAAAAGTGTCCGCGTCGGAAAAGAAGAACCGCGCCGAGACTTTGTCCTGGCCACCACGAAATTCGCGGTCCCAGTTTGCTGTAAATTGATCGTCGGTATATTTGCCCGGGCGGCTAATGGCAAATGCTCCGCTTGTGGGATCGCTCGTGGGAATCAAGAACCCGCCGCTTCCGCCGCCAAATTGATTGCTTTTGAAGTTCAGGAGCTTACTCACGACAGGATCGATTGCGGTCGTTGTGTTTCCAAAAAAGGTGTTGGAAATCGATGCATCTGAACGATCCGCCGGCAACGAAGGAATGGTTGTGCTGATGAACGTGCCCGGAGAAAGTCCGCTGCGCTGACGCGTGCCTTGGTAGTTTACGAAGAAGAATCCAGCCTTTTCCTTCACCAACGGCCCGCCGACGCTTGCGCCGAAAATGTTCTGCTTGACGACCGGCCGTGTCTGGCCTTCGCGGTTGAGAAAGAAATCGTTGGCGTTCAGAACGTCGTTGCGGAAAAACTCGTAGAGGTCGCCGTGATATTCACGCGAACCTGACTTGAGAATCGCGTTGACGTTGCCGCCGCCGTTGCGGCCCTGGCTGGCGTCGTAAAGCGACGTCTGCACCTTAAATTCCTGGATTACGTCCGGATTGGGCAGTGGCACGTAGGTCGCCTGGGCGACGTTATAGTCCGTGGCACTGATGCCTTCGATCAGAAAATTGTTGTTATCCTCACGCTGCCCGTTCACAAAAAGTTTCACGGAACCGCGCCCAAGCTGTGCGGCGGCGTTCAACTCACTCTGCGCTCCAGTCGACAACGTCAGCAATTGCTGATAGTTCTGGGTCGCCAGGGGTAGTTCGCGCACTGTTTCGGTGGTGATAGATTGCCCGGTTGTGGCTGTGCTCGTTTCAACCGTCGTGATTTGCGCTGAAATTTCTACCTTTTCGCTGACTGCGCCGGGTTTCATCGTGATCGCGATCTTGGTCGTTTCAGTAACCAGGACTTCGATGCCGGACGCTTTGGCCTCGGCAAAACCGGATTTATTCACAACGACGTAGTAGCCACCCGGCGGCAGGAGGGCTGCAACAAACGTTCCGTCGGTTCCGGTCACGACCTTTCGGGTTACGGAATCAGTTGCCGCATTGATGATTTGGACTTCAGCAGCGGCGACTGCACCACCGCTCGAATCGAGGACCGTGCCGCTGATTGCGCCGGTTGCTCCACCCTGTCCGTAGGCGCTGCCAGCTCCCACGACGACCGCGAGCAAAAACACCATCCCCAAACTAATCTTCAAGAGACGCTGCATTATTTCCCCCAGTAAAGAAGCTTCGCTGCTTCCAACCCTGTTAACTCCCACACCCCTTGTCGGAAGTTCGGCTCACCGGCGGGTTTGGAATTGAGCGCGGGAACAACTCTCACATTCCCCTACACTTACCGTAACGATTCGCCCCAGCGGTGTCAACTAACCGACTCGTAAGACCTAAATTTTGTAGATCGGTTTGCGCGCGCTCTTTCCGGCAGGAAATGGCGCCGACCCATCCTTGACCAGCCCTTCCTACTGGGAGACTATTAGCTAACAACAGAAGGCGTCTGGTAACCCGGCCAGCCGCACCCGCGTCCTACTAGGTGAAGAGTTCCGTCCATCCCAGGGGGTGGCTATGACCAGCAAGACTGCCTTCCGCTCGCTTTTTTCCCTCGCTGTCTTTGCGTTCCTCGTTTCGGCATCCGCGGTGAACGCCGATAACTCCCACGCGCGTATCATCCGTCTCAGTTTTGTGCAAGGTGACGTGCGTATCGCGCATAACGTAAATGGCGACCCCTTGCAATCGCCGGACAACCAGTGGGAAGTGGCCTCGCTGAACCTTCCGATCCATCAGGGAGATGCGCTGGCTACCGATACTGGACGCGCCGAAGTGGAGTTTGAAAGCGGCAATATCGCTTTTCTCTCCGAAAACACGGTGCTCGAGTTTTATGACCTGTCGCTTGAAGACGGTTCGTTTACGACACGCCTCATCCTGCGGCAGGGTTCCGCCTCGTTTTACGTCCGTCCAGACCGCGCCGACTATTTCAGCGTGACTGGCGGCGACTTCAGCGTGGAAGCGTCCGGCAAGAGTTATTTTCGTGTGAATAACTATGACGATGGCAGCGACGTGCAAGTGCTGCAGGGTCACGTCTCTATTCTCAGCAAAGACAAGACGACACCTCTCGCCAAGGGTCAGTCGCTGTCCATGAAGGCCTCGGACCCACTCTCGGTGTCGGTAGAGAGTGCCGCAAGCTCCGACGACTTTGACCAATGGGTTTCCGGCCGCATCCAGTCAGGCCAGGCGGCACTCACGGCGTCACAACGCTACTCAGGGGTTTACGACTACACGTCCGGTTTCGGCGACCTCTACACGTTCGGCGGTTGGTACGCGGTGGACGGCTTTGGGTATTGCTGGCGTCCGTATGGAGTTTCGTTCGGCTGGAATCCATTTCAATTCGGAAATTGGTTCTTTGACCCCGCGTTTGGCAATTGGGTCTTCGTCGGGGGCCAACCTTGGGGCTGGCTACCGTATCACTACGGAAACTGGATTTTTCATCCTGGCCTCGGATGGGTTTGGACGCCGACGGGATCGTTTCCCTACACGCGAACGGGGTCTTTCGGCCGCGCGCAAACGACGACCTGGAGACCGGTGACGGCGACATGGGTTCGCTCGGGCTCGCAAGTCGGGCTCGTGCCGACACATCCTTTGGATACGCACGGGAAAACACCGACGAATTTGCGCGAAGGAGTTTTCCCAGTATCACAAAGCGGCGTGCTGGATCGTGTGCAGGTGGCGGACGGCGAAAAGTGGAAGAACTTCAAGAATTCGTCACGGGACACACTGCCCGTGCAAGTGTCTACGGCAGCGCCTCCCTCGCGCATGATTCGTACGATGGCAGCCGGCGGATCGGCGGCTGGCGTAGCCGTTACACCGTCCTCGCGGGAGTCCGGAATCGTGTTCGACCCGGCGCAACGCCGATTCGTCAACTCCGGCTCACCGTCGTCTACAGAGCGTGTTGGGGTTGAGACCCGGACCGATGCAGCCACGGGCGACCGGCAAGCAGCGTCTGGCACAACGGGCGCAAGAATTTCGGACTTGCGACGCGGCAGCGAAATTCCTGGCGCTCGCGGAACGGCACCGGCAAATTCTCGCAACTCACTTCCACCATCTGCTCGAAATTCGGTGGCGCCTCCTGTTCCTCGACAGTCTTCTTCTGGTGGACGCACCGGCGCAGCGGGAGGATCTAGCGGAAATGCACGTTGGGGCGGTACCTCGAGCAGTTCCAGCGGTTCCGCGCGAGCGTCGTCGGGAGGATCTTCGTCAAGCGGCTCATCCTCATCGGGATCATCTCACCCCTCTTCGTCGGGGTCCTCTGGTGGGCGGCCGCACTAAGCAGCCAATCATCTTTTGAAATGGAAAAAGGGGGCTGGTTCAACCAGACCCCTTTTTCACGGGCGCCGCATGTCCACTAGTCAAATATCATCCCGGCATAACCAACCACGCGGCTATAGTCTCCGGAGATTGCGGCCGAAGTTGCATGCTGCACAACTTCCGCGCGTGTCGCTTGCATCTTCTTGAGTGCTACAAGCAAAGCTACCGCGGGCCCCAGACCACACATCGAGATAGATTCGGTTCGGCAAACGTCGTACAGCTTCCCGGCATTCATTGCTTCGAGCTGCGCGATGGCCAATGCATCTTTCTTTTGTGTGGTCTTCTCATCTTCGTAGTGATTCAGATCTGTGCTCGTTACAACCAGGATTTCTTCACTGGCGGCCGTGACAACGCGACTGATCCCCGCACCGACGGATTCCAGATCTTCCAATCGAAGCGTGCCCAGCGCGATTGGCACAATTTGAACGTCTGGCTGCAGCAATTGCAGGAAAGGCAACTGAACTTCGAGCGAATGTTCTTGTTCGTGCGCGCTTGTATCTTCGACGAGGCGTGGACACGCTCGTTTGAGTTCCGCCGCGAGCATTCTATTGACCTGAACGTCGCCGAGCGGCGTGCGCCAAGCGCCTTCGCTTCTGATCGCCGCGTCCGCACCGCGCGGAAAATGGCGCACACCGAGAATAACAACGTTACGTGGAATATGAATTTTCGCGAAGACGGCGCCAGCTACTTGTCCGGAATAGATGTAGCCGGCGTGCGGAACCAGACAAGCTTTAACATGCGGCTTCTGCTGCGCGTTAGGCGGATTCGTCAGCCTGCGGACAAGCGCTGCAAGTTCTTGTGGATTGGCGGGATAAAACCGCCCTGCAACGGCGGGAAAGCGAAGCATAGACGCTCCGCGAAGTTAGATCGGTTTGGAAGCTTTGCCCTTGATTTTAATCGCTTTATTTGTCGTTGGGTCGAAGAAAATGGTCACTTTGTCGCCGTACTGGTAGCCGCCCTTATCAATAATCTTCTGCATCTTTGAACTGGCTTCTTCGGTCAGCGTAAACGTTCGCACGGCCAATTCATTTTCCTTGGATCGGACGGTGATTAGCACGTTGTTCGAGTTCATCACCGTGCCTTCAAATTTCGGGAACGGCGACTGCTTTTTAGGTTTCACCGCTTCGATAACCGCAACCGCAGTCGTCGCCACCACGACGGGATCCTGCGCGTGCGCCGCGCCGCAACTCAAACCCGCGAGCACCGCCGCGGCGAGGACTTGTTTGACTCTGAAATGAAAAAATAGTTTCATTCAATATCGTCCGTTGCGATTCGCAGCGACTTCAAGAATCGCACATCTTGTGGCGTCATCGTCAGCCGCGCTACTGGTTTGCGTTCGACTTCCGCTTCCTGCAACGATTCCTGGTCCACCTGAATCCGCAGTGACTCCAAAAATCTCCGGTCGAGCGTGGTGAGGCTCGTTTCTTTGCCGTCGGCGTCGCGCTTCGCCAAACCAATCGTTGCATCCAGCTTCAGCACAATGTCGTACCCGTGCGCGCGCACTCCGGCTATCGCTCCGGTGATGCGGTCCGACTCGGACACCGTATCGTTGATCGCGTGTCCCAGTTCGCGAAGCAAGTTTTTCAGGTGATCGTCGAGTTGCAAGGCCGGCTCCCATGTACTACTGAGCCCATTCTAGGACTCAGTTGGATTGGATACAAGCGGAGGTGTTGCCGTTGTCTCCAAACGATTCACAGGCCTTTCGTACAGTTTTGCCACCTGCGCTAAGATGTCTGCATGGCTGCCGTCGCGCAAACCGTCTCCCCCCAACCGCCTCCGCGGAAGGGATTTCGCCGGTTCTGGCTTGCGTTGAAGCAACTGTTCCACGAACTCGTCGGGGCGCTCTTCGCCGTGCTTGCATTATTCTGGTTGCAGAACGCATTTCGCGCCTGGAGCAAGGACGCCGCGCATTGGCTGGTCGGCGCTTCGGCTTTCCTGGCAATTCTGATGACCGCGTTCTCGTTTACGTCGTTTCGCAGCGCCCGCAGAGTGCAATCCTCCTGACAATGTCCGACAACGCCAAGCCGCCTGCGCCGGAACGCAAACGCCGGTTTACAACTTTGTCCGGAATTCCCGTCGAGCGCTTGTACGGCCCCGATGGTGCGAATTCGAGTACGGCAGAACAGACCATCGGTTACCCGGGAGAGTTCCCTTACACCCGCGGTATTTATCCCACGATGTATCGCGGTCGCCTCTGGACCATGCGCCAATACGCGGGGTTTGGTACGGCCGTCGAGTCCAACCAGCGTTATCGCTATCTTCTGAGTAAGGGACAGGCAGGACTTTCCGTAGCGTTCGATCTGCCGACGCAGATTGGCATGGATTCGGATGCACCGCTGGCTGTCGGCGAAGTCGGGAAAGTTGGAGTCGCCATCGATTCGCTTGAAGACATGCAAATGCTGTTCGACGGCATTCCGCTGGAAACCGTCTCCACTTCGATGACCATCAACGCGACCGCAGCGATTCTCTTGTGCCTTTACGTAGCGGTTGCGAAAAAACAGGGCGCCAATCTCGCCAAACTTTCGGGCACGGTGCAGAACGACGTCCTGAAGGAATATATCGCGCGCGGAACTTACATTTATCCAGTGCGGCCCGCCATGCGCATCGTCACGGATATTTTCGCCTGGTGCAAAGACCATCTGCCGCGTTGGAACACAATTTCCATTTCGGGTTACCACATTCGCGAAGCGGGGTCGACCGCAGTGCAAGAAGTTGCTTTTACACTGGCCGACGGAATTGCCTACGTCCAGGCGGCGCTCGATGCCGGCCTCGCAGCGGATCAATTCGCACCTCAACTTTCTTTTTTCTTTAACGCGCACAACGACCTTCTCGAAGAAATTGCCAAGTTCCGCGCGGCGCGCCGTCTGTGGGCCCACATCATGGAGGAACGGTTCCACGCAAAGGATCCGCGTTCTCTGCTTCTGCGTTTCCATGCGCAGACCGCGGGTTCTTCTCTCACCGCGCAACAACCGGAAAACAATATCGTGCGCGTGGCCATTCAAGCGCTCGCAGCCGTACTCGGCGGCTGCCAATCGCTGCACACCAATTCCATGGATGAGGCGCTGGCCTTGCCCACTGAGGACGCCGCGCTGATCGCGCTTCGCACACAGCAAATTATCGCGCACGAAACCGGCGTGACGAACACGATCGACCCCGTTGCAGGTTCGTACGCCATCGAGCGTCTGACCAATGAAATCGAAGCCGGCGCGAAAGCTTACATCGAAAAAATCGATGCACTCGGTGGAATGCTGCGCGCGATCGAATCCGGTTTTGTGCAAGGCGAAATTCAAAAGGCCGCGTATGACTTTCAGCGCACAGTCGAAACCAAGGAGCAAATTGTGGTCGGCGTCAACGAATTCGCCGCCGAACAAGAGCGAACGATTCCCCTTTTGCGCATCAATGAGGAGATCGAACGCTCACAAGTTGCACGGCTTCAGGCGCTTCGCGCCAGGCGTGACCCCGCCAGGACACAGGCCGCGATTGCGGAACTCACCCGTCGTGCGACCACAACCGAAAATCTGCTGCCCGCAATCCTCGCTGCGGTCGAAGCCTACGCAACCGTCGGCGAAATTTCCGATGCGTTGCGTCGCGTCTTTGGCGAATACCAGGAATCCGTCGTGCTCTGAATCCGTGAGCCGCTGGCCCGCTCCGTTTGCTCATTTGTTCTGTAGTATTCTGACTTCGGCGGTAACATCATGAAGCTCATTCTCGCCTCCGCATCTCCACGCCGGGCGGAAATTCTAAATTCTGCAGGATTGCCATTCACCGTTTTGTCTGCCGCCGTAGACGAAACTCCCATGCCCGGCGAATCCGCCAAGGAGATGGTACAAAGACTGGCCATGGCGAAGGCCGAGCTGGTGGCAGCACGCGCCGTTGGCCCGGCAATCGTCATCGCCGCCGATACCGTCGTGATGCTCGAGGGAACAATGATGGGCAAGCCGCGCACCACCGATGATGCGCGCCAAATGCTGGAAAAACTATCCGGGCGGACGCATTCAGTCATCACTGGTGTCGCGCTCATTCGCCTGCCCGACGCAGAGCGCAGGGAATTTCTCGAAACAACGCAAGTTCATTTCGGCGCTTTGGATGAAAATGAAATCGTCCGTTATCTTTCGAGCGGCGAACCGTTCGACAAAGCCGGCGCTTATGCCATTCAGGGGCGCGCCGGACGGTACATTCCACGCATCGAAGGCTGTTACTACAATGTGGTTGGGCTTCCCCTCGCGCGTCTCTGCACTGCGCTCGCCTCGCTTGGCTGGTCGGATGAAGAATTTGCGGAATAAAAAAGAGGTGCCCCTTTCGGAGCGCCTCCATCCTCGACAAACTTAAGTCGGCTTACTTCTTGGGTGCGGCACCGGCTTGCGTGCGGCCGTTGTGTTTCTTGTTGTAGATGTTCTTCGACGCCTTGTTCTGTTCTTTATTGACTTGTGCTTTTTCGCCGGCCGTCAATTTGCCGCCGTTGGCAGCGCGATCCGCCGCGACTTGTTGGTTGATGCCCTTCTGCTGATTTTCGAGCTTGGCCGTTTCACCAGCCGTCAGTTGACCGCTCTTGACGCCCTGCGCGATGCGATCCTGCTGGTTTTCGCGGCGCTGACCGACTTCGTTGTTTCCATAGTGCGCCGCGTTTGCATTGTGCTTGTCGCGATAAATCTGGCGCGAAAGCTGGTTCTGCTGGCGGTTTACCTGCTGTTTTTCAGCGGCCGTCAGTTTGCCGCCATTCGCAGCGCGGTCCGCCTTGATTTCACCGTTCACGGCCGCTTCTTTCGTTTCGAGCTTGGAAGTTTCTCCGGCCGTCAGTTGGCCGCTCTTGATTCCATTGGCGATGCGGTCCTGCTGATTTTCTTTGCGCTGCCCGACGGTCGGGTCCGCAGGCTTTGTCGCTGGCGTTTGTGCCGTCGAACCGCTGGCGGCTGGATCCTGCGCCAGCGCGACGCCGCCAACCAGCAAAGCCAAAACAGGCACCGCAGTCCACTTCGCGAACGTGAATTTCATTGTTCCTCTCCTCGACTTCGTTTTTGAATTTCTTACGGGCTGACCTGTTTAACCCGAGTGTGCTCGCGAAGTTTCGCGGGTTCTACTGACCTGAAGTACAGTTTCGCTCGGAGAGGAACCAGGACGGCGGAGTTCGATTTTGTTTCGTAAACAAAAAAGGCGCTCGTTCGGAGCGCCTTCGTTAATGCTTCTCGATTTTCTTCGGCAGAACTCAATACCCAATGAATTCTTAGGACTTCTTCTCTTCGGCGGGCTTTTCCGTGGTCGCAGATTGAGCCGGCGCTGCCGGAGGCGGCGTCGATTGGGATTGCTGGTTGTTACCGGACATCCCTTCCTTGAACCCGCGCACACCTTCGCCCAGGCCCCGCATCAACTCGGGAATCTTACGGCCGCCGAATAAAATCAGTACGACCACCAAAATAATCAGCCAGTGGATTGGAAATTCCATAAAGCCTCCTGCCCCTCACTTCCAAACTAGTTCACGCCCATATCTATTCCGCCCGCGGGGCATTTGCGTGAAATCAGAGTATAACACGCTCATCTCCGGCCCGGCGGGTTACCCGTTCCCGGTCCAGATATTCCAGGAGCGGAATGGCGTATTTCCGGGAAATGCCTGCGAGCTCTTTGAAGGCCGGTACCGATATTCGCTCGCTCTTCGCCTTCTTGTACCCCGCAATTTTCTGGCGCATTTCGAGGAGGGCATTTGCATGGAAGATGAGGTCAGCGGAAACGCGTTGCAGCTTCCTTTCCTTCAAAAGCATTTGCAAAAGCTTCTCCGCGCGCTTTGCTTCGACCGCTAGTTGCGCGAGTACTTCCTTTACGGGGGGCACCGCCAAGCCGGCACTCGCAAACGCGTTTTCAATCTGATCGCGCGCGCGCCGCTCTTCCGGCAGCAGCGTTACTTCCGCGCCGGCGCGTTTCACCGTTTCGCCTTGTAAAACCAGCTTCTGTTCTTTCGCTAGCTCTTCCAGCGCCGCGCGAAAAATTTCCTGCTTAACGCGCCGGCCGGACTTTGCGCGCAAATCTTCCCGTGGAATTCCGCCGCTTAGAGGATTCTCCTTGTGGAATGACTCCAGCGCCGCCGTAATTCTTTGCTGGAGCTCGCCGAATGATTTCAACCCGACTATGAGCAGCGGCGAGTGGCTAATGATTTTTAGTCGTTTGCCTTCTTCCTTGCTCGCCAAGGAACGAATCAGATCGTCCGTCCAGGCAGTTCGGGCTGCAATCTCCCCGTAGCCCAGTCCGAACGGCGCACGAACCGCCATCGCATGCAGTGTTTCCGACGTATCCCATTTTTCAAGCGTCTCGAGAAATGAAATACGCCCGGTGTCTTTCGCCGCCGGTCGCCGCGCCAGGTTATCCAGCACTATGCCGCCACCAATCGTCACGACAGGCGAAAACTGCCGGACGATGAAACGGTCTCCGGGCAGAATTGTCGCCGGCGCCTGCAGCCGCAGATGCACGAACCCATTCATGCCACCGCGCAATTCATCCGCGCCGTGAATCCTGACCTCCGCTATCGTTTCAAACGTCCCACAATGAAAATGCACTCTTGCGCGCTGCTTCACCAACGGCGCAGACGCCAGCAGTTCGAGGCGCACATCCACGCGATGTGTCGTGCGAAATCGTCCTGGCGCCGCAAGGCTCATTCCGCGCGCGATGGCCGCATGCTCAATTCCCGCGAGATTTACGGCGGTCCGTTGTCCGGCTGTCGCCCGCAGGGTAGCCTTGCCGCCTGATTGCACGCCGCGCACGCGGAGCCGCGTCTTCTCCGGCAACAATTCCACTTCATCACCGACAGCAACGCTTCCTTCAATGAGCGTTCCGGTCACGACAGTACCGAATCCTTTGATCGAAAAGGCGCGATCAATCGGCAACCGCAAAATGCCAGCTGAATCCTTCCCCGTAACGAGATTGCTCTCCTGTACGAGCGCGGTTTTCAGTTCCGCAAGTCCTGCGCCGGTTTTTGAACTTGCCGCAATAATCGGCGCTTTTTCGAGAAACGAACCGCGAAGGTAGTCCTGCACATCCATCTGCGCCAGCGAGAGCGTGTCCGCGTCGACCAGATCGCTTTTCGTCAACGCGATGATTCCACGCTTTACGCCTAACAATCGGCAAATCTCAAAGTGTTCGCGCGTCTGGGGCTTGATGGACTCGTCAGCGGCGATGACCAGAAGCACCAAGTCGATTCCCGCCGCTCCGGCCAGCATGTTGCTCACGAATTTTTCGTGGCCGGGAACATCCACAAAACCAAAGCGCACTCCGGGCTCATCCAGAAATGCGAAACCCAAATCGATCGTAATGCCGCGGCGTTTTTCTTCTTGAAGGCGGTCGGGATTTGTACCGGTCAATGCCTCGACGAGCGACGACTTGCCGTGATCAATGTGCCCGGCAGTCCCGACGATGATGTGTTTCAGGGAAGAGCTCATGTTTGTGCGCGAACGATGATGCTAAGGCAGGCGCAATCGTTAGGCAAATTTGAGCAGGCAACTGAACTGTTTAAGCAGGAACCGGTAAATTACTTGGCTGCGGCAATCTCGTCCACAATAGATTGCGCCGCGGCTCGAGGATCTTCGGCGGCCAGAATCGGCCTGCCAACGACAAGATAGTCCGCTCCGGCGCGAATCGCTTCCGCGGGGGTAGCCGTGCGGGACTGATCGTCAGTCTTTCCGTTGAGCCCAGTGACCTTCGGCCGCACACCCGGCGTTACGATCAAGAAGTCTCGCCCGCAGACCTTGCGAACAGCTTTAGCCTCTTGCACGGAGGCCACGACACCATCCACGCCGCAAGTCTTCGCCAGTTTCGCAAGTTTCGCCACGCGGCTTTTCGGCGCTCCGGCGATGCCCACCTCGCGCATGGTCTTCTGATCCATGCTCGTCAAAATCGTAACGGCCAGCAAGCGCGGCCGGTCCATCCCGAGCGGCACGCCCGCGCTGATTGCCTGCACCGCGGCCTTAAGCATGGCGCTGCCGCCGAGCGCATGCACGTTGACAAGCTGCACGCCATTCATCGCCGCGGCAGACAAGACAGCTCCTGCGACGGTGTTCGGTATGTCGTGGAATTTTAAGTCGAGGAAAATGCCGGGCCCGAGCGCCGCGATCTCTTTAACCCCAGCGGGTCCAGCGGCGGTAAACAACTGATTGCCTATTTTGAACAGGCCCACGAGATCCGCTACCTGCTTTGCGAACTTCAAGGCAGACGATAGCGAATCAAAATCGAGCGCGACGATTAGGCTGCTTCGTGGATGGGCGTCGAAGGTCACGGTTTTCGCGACCCCGGCAACCCGGGGTCAGTGTTTGTTTGGTACGTCCAGCAGTTCCAGGCGAACCTGGTTCACGCCGGCGTGAACCAGCCCGATCTTCCGGGCTACGCGGTAGGATACATCAATTTCGCGTCCTTCTTGATAGGGACCACGGTCATTGATGCGTACCAGTTCAAACTTGCCATTCCGTGGGTTCACGACCCGGACTACCGAACCGAAAGGCAGGTTCGGATGCGCCGCGGTCAATGCCTCGGAATCAAATCTCTCGCCGTTTGCGGTTTTCTTGCCGTCGAAGCCGGGTCCGTACCAACTGGCGTTGCCTACCCAGGTCTTGATTGGCTTGGCTGGCTCGCTCAAGTGCGCAACCAGCGGGGCTTCCATGGCCGGTGCGATAAGGAACATCAGTGGCACCCAGCGGACTGCAGCCCAGATCATGAAGAGTGGTCTTTTCATAGTGTTGTCTTTTTGCTACAAACTTCCAGAAAAGTGTAGCACTAAAGAGTCGTTATGTCAACCGTTTTCTGCGCTAAATATTCCTCGTATCTCATTCACAGTAAACACGTTAGCTTCGAAAAACGCCTTCGGAAGCTCTCGAACCAGTCGCTCACTGGCCTGAGGGTCAGCAAAACTGGCCGTCCCTACCTGTACGCAAGTCGCACCCACAGCAAGATATTCAAGCACGTCGGGAGCCGTCTCGACGCCTCCGAGACCAAGAATTGGTGCATTTACAGCCTTGAACGTTTCCCAGACCAGGCGCAGAGTGATCGGCTTGATTGCCGGCCCCGACAACCCTCCGGTCTTGTTTCCCAGCTTTGACTTCCCCGTTCGGAAATCCAAGCTCATCGCCGGATAGGTGTTGGCCACAGTCACGGCGTCGGCGCCCGCCTCCACGACGGCCTTGGCTATAAGTCCAATATCTGTAACGAGAGGCGAGAGCTTAACCCAGAGCGGCCTTCTCACGGCCGCCCTACGAGCAGCCGAGACGACCTCCGCTGCCATCGTTGGGTCGCTCCCGAACTGCATGCCACCCTTGTTCACGTTAGGGCAGGAGATGTTTAATTCGTAGGCGGCCGGACCCTCTTCCCCCTCCAGAACTCGAACGACCTCTACGTACTCTTCCAGGGTGTAGCCGAAGACGTTCACCACGACCGCCGTATCTATTTTGCGCAGTACCGGGAGTTTTTCGGAAACAAAGGTTCGTACTCCGACATTCTGAAGCCCAACGGCATTAAGCATCCCCGAGGCGGTCTCGCAGACTCTGGGTGGGGGCGCACCCTCGATTGGCTCCCTCGAGAGCCCCTTGGTAACAAAACCTCCCAATGACTCCAAATTCACCAAATGGGCAAACTCCAGCCCATATCCAAAGGTTCCACTGGCAGCAAGAATGGGATTCCTTAAGCGTAGCGTTCCAACACTTACGCTCAGGTCAACATCGGCCGGAGAATGGCCGCGTGGTACGGCGTCGGCAGGATTCACTTCAGAAAAAGAATACCACGAACTCCGCGACGCCGCGCTTGATTCGCCCGGGCGAGTGTCAGTGAGCAACCCGAGGCGCAACAGCTACGGATTTCCTTGAAAGGGCTTCGCCGAGGACGCGCCCGTCGTGCGTCGAAAGTGTAATTCCGCAAAGCGCTGCCAGCGTCGGCGCAATATCTGCCGGCGTGGCTGGGCCAAAATATTCACCCTTTTGAATTCCCCCACCCATCAGCAGAATCGGCACGCGTTGATCGTAGTAGTGCGGCGTTCCGTGTCCAGTGCCTTCGCCGCGCGATTCTCCTGTGGGACTGGACACGCCAAGCCAGTAAGGTTTTGGCACAATTACCAAATCACCGCTTCGTGCCGGGAAAAAGCTGTTTGATTCCGCGGCGCGAACCGGGCTGTTTGTTTGGGGCCGGTCGGTCAGCTCTTCTGCGCGATAAACGTCCGCCACGCCGGGGACGCCGCGTATCGCGGCCATCACGGCGCCGAGCGTGGCCGGCTCTGTCTTCAGCTTCTCGTAGATTCCCGGCGCGAAATAGACGTCTGCGCTGGCGATGCGCGCCACGGCTGGTGCCGTGTAGCCAAATGACTTGAGCGTCTCCTCAATCTTTTGCTGAACATCGGGGATGTGCAGTTCGCCCGCATCCGCGCCGGTCTGCGACATGCTCTCCGGGGTCGGTACAACGCCATGATCCGCGCTCAACGCCACGACATAATTTCCGGCGCCCGCCTTTTCATCCAGATGCTTGAACAATTCACCCAGATCTTTGTCCAATCGTACGTACATGTCCTGCACTTCCCAACTTTGCGGGCCGAACGAATGGCCCACATAATCCGTCGATGAATAGCTCACACCCAGATAGTCTGTCCCGCCTCCTTTTCCCAATCCTAGCTGGTCAATCGCAGTCTCAGCCAATTTCGTCAAATAGGTATCCGCAAACGGGCTGGTTGCCCACTGCCTGTAAAACGCTTCATCAGCTTCGGTGCCCCCGCTTTTTCCGCGCAGCGGGTGCGGAAAACTCAATTCCCAACCGCCTGGCGCCACGGCACCGACTGCTTTTTCTTCATAGAGATAGGCGCTGCGCGGCAACGAAAGCGTCCAAGTCTTTCCGTAATCCTCTTTCACCGGATGCGCTTTCGCGTAAGCCTCGATAAACGGCAGAGTTCCGTACACGTTTGAAGTCATCCAGCCGTCGCCCTCGAGCCAGGTCGCGGCATCGGCTTTGTGGCCTCCGAGCATGATCGACGCCCGCGCCTTCAACGAAAATGTCACGACGCGCGTCGCTGCTCCGTCCTGAAATCGCAGTTCATCGGCAAACGCCGGCACGCGCAGCCGCCAGGCGCTGTCGCCACCCTTTGTGGCCGTTCCCGCGTAACCTGAATTTTTCGCTTTCGGGTCTGCCGTGCAGGTTACCATTTTTTGCGATTCGCGATCCCACCAGGCGTTTGCCACCATTCCGCTCATTGCCGGCAGCGCGCCGGTGGAAATCGTCGCGTGTCCCACACACGTTTCCGTTGCCGCATAGGGATACGCCGCTTCGCGGAACCACGCGCCTTGCTCAACCAGCCGTTTCAACCCTCCGGTCCACTGGCCACGAAACTTCTCGATATAGTCCGCCCGCATTTGATCGACTACAATCACGACGACCAGTTTTGGCCGTGCGGCGGAGTTCGCCGCCCTGGGAACGGGCCTTGGTGGCACTTGTGCGCTCGCTGCCGCACCCAAACCCAAGATGATCGCCATCAGAATCAGTCCTGCGCTTCGCTTCATTGGCTCGCTCCGTGTTCAGAAAGGCGAAAGTTTATCACGTTCATATGTCTCTACTATTTCCGGCCGGCTTCGCGGCTCGCCCCACGAGGCAGGGTCGCTTGTGTTAAAATCCTCGCCAACATGCCTATCGTTGAAAAGGGTCAGATCATGTCTGCGGCCGAAATCGACCGCACTTTACAACGCGTCGCCCACGAAATTGTCGAGAAGAGCGGTGGCACAAAACACCTGGCACTCATTGGCATTCGCCGCCGCGGTGTGCCCTTGGCCCAACGCATCGCGCAGGCCATGCGCGGAATTGACGGTGTGGACGTGCCGGTCGGCATTCTGGACATCACGCTTTACCGCGACGACCTTTCGAAGGTCGCTCCCCAGGCCGTCCTGCAATCTTCCGACATCAAGTTTGGCGTGGACGGCATGGACCTTGTTCTTGTCGACGACGTGCTCTACACGGGTCGCACGATCCGGGCCGCCATGAACGGGCTGTTTGACCTCGGCCGCCCGAAGCGCGTTTCTTTGTGCGTGCTGATTGACCGCGGCCATCGCGAAATGCCGATCGAAGCGCAATACGTCGGCCGCAATGTGCAGACCAGCGATACTGAAATTGTAGAAGTTCGGCTCCGCGAAATTGACAACGAAGAACGCGTCATGCTCGTGGACCGAAAGGAATAGCTCGGAGTTTCACTTGAGGTTTTTGCCGGACCAAATGTGACGCCTCGTTTCCGCGATCTCTTGGCTCTCGAACCGCTCTCCGCGGACGAACTTACTTTTCTTCTCGATCAAAGCAAGCCTTTCCAGGAAATTCAGCGCCATCCGCTGAAAAAACTCGCGACACTGCGCGGAAAAACGATCGCGCTCGCGTTTTTTGAGAATTCCACTCGCACGCGCATCAGTTTTGGCACAGCGGCTTCGCGGCTCGGCGCCGATACAATGAACCTGCAGGCCGAAGCATCCAGCCTCAAAAAGGGTGAAACGCTTCTCGACACCGCGTACAACTTGAACGCGATGAAACCGGATTGCTTCGTGATGCGTCATTCCGCTTCCGGCGCGCCGAATTACGTCGCGCGTCATCTCGATATTCCGGTCGTCAATGCCGGGGACGGCACGCATGAGCACCCGTCGCAAGGTTTGCTTGACGCGCTTACGATTCGCGATCGCAAGGGGACCATCGACAATTTGAACGTGACAATCCTTGGCGACATTCAACACAGCCGCGTCGCGCGCTCGAACATCCATCTGCTCGGCAAGTTTGGCTGCCGGTTTACTCTTTGCGGCCCGTCCATGTGGGTTCCGCGCGAGCTTGAAAAGATCGCACCGGGCACGCCAATTCGTTGCGCGTATCGGATTGAAGAAGCGCTGGAAGGCGCGGACGTAATTATCATGTTACGCGTGCAAACCGAACGCATGAACGAACCGTCGCTCTCCCTAAACGACTACATCCTGGGTTATCAACTTAACGCCGACCGGCTGCGTCTTGCGAAGCCCGATGCCATCGTTCTTCACCCCGGTCCAATGAATCGTGGGATTGAAATTACACCGGAAGTTGCCGACGGTCCGCAATCCTGCGTTCTCGAACAGGTTACGAACGGGGTCGCAGTCCGCATGGCGATTCTGTATCTGCTCGTTACGGGCGCGGCGGAGGACGGCTCGCATCCGGCGATCCAGCAGCCCGTCGCGCACAATCGCCGAGCCACGGACAAAGTTCCGGCA
>DATLVG010000108.1:0-5631 GCA_035577625.1 Candidatus Dormiibacterota bacterium | reverse complement strand
ACTGCGGCAATTGACGATGGGCCGGTCGGCATGGGTGCCGAACGTTTCCATCTCGGAAAAAGTATTGCGCAACGCGGGTTTCGTCAGCATCGGAAACCTGGCGCGCAGCAATTAAGTTTTCTGGAAATTCAACACGGCCGCGTAGGCGGCTGCTGAGGAGCGGTTCATGGCATATAGCGACAAGGTTGTAGACCACTACAACAATCCCCGCAACGTCGGTAGCCTGTCGAAGGAAGATCCCAATGTCGGGACCGGCCTCGTCGGTGCGCCGGAGTGCGGCGACGTGATGAAGCTGCAGATGAAGATCAATCCCGATACCCGGGTGATCGAAGAAGCCAAGTTCAAGACCTTTGGCTGCGGTTCAGCGATCGCAAGCTCTTCGCTGGCGACCGAGTGGGTCAAGGGCAAGACGGTGGATGAGGCTTTGGCGATTAAGAACACGGACATCGTCCGTGAGCTTTCGCTGCCGCCGGTGAAGATCCACTGTTCCGTGCTTGCCGAAGACGCCATCAAGGCGGCCATCGGCGACTGGAAGAAAAAGCACGGCGTGGAAGTACCGGTTTCGGAAAAAGCGTCGCACTAGGGTTTGAAGATCATGTCCACGGAAACGGCCAGCCCGGCAACGCCGACGATTCACCTGACCGAGAAGGCGGCGAAGAAGATTCGCCAACTGCTCGAAAAAGATGGTGTGTCTCCGGAAGTCGGCGGACTCCGTGTGGGTGTGCAGGGCGGCGGCTGTTCTGGGTTGTCTTACGCGATGCGGTTGGATACGCAATCGCGCGACCGCGACAAAATCTTTGAAGAGTTTGGCGCGCGAATCTTTGTCGATCCCAAGAGCTTTCTGTACTTAAACGGAACGACCCTCGAATACGAAGACACGCTCATGCGGCAGGGATTCGTCTTCCAAAATCCGAACGCGGCGCGGAATTGTGGTTGCGGCAGTTCGTTTACGGCGTAAATGCCACGATCTTGATTGAGATGGCTGGCCGCAAATTGCGCCAGCCATTTTTGTTTGCAACGGGGTTTACAAACTGATGACACCACTTTCCGCACGAGCGAACGTTCCCATGGTCTGTGCGAGCTGCCATGAGCGTCTTCAGGGACCGCTCGTTTGCAGTAGCTGCGGGAAATTGCAGTCGGCCCAGGATACGGACTATTTCGCTCTGTTCGGTTTGCCGCGGAAGTTGTGGATTGAGATGAGCGGGTTGGAGCAAAAATTCCTGGAGTTAAGCTGGAAGCTGCACCCGGATAAGTTTGTCAACGCTTCGGAAGAAGAACGGGAGCTTTCGTTACGCCGCAGCTCGGAATTGAATGATGCCTACCGCGCATTGAAAGATCCGGTGGCGCGTGTCGAATACCTGCTCGCGATAGCGGGTGAACGCAAGGAAGGCGAGAAAAAACAGCAAGCGCCGCCGGAATTGCTGGAAGAAGTGTTTGAGCTGAACGAATCGCTCGATGAATTGCGGGAAGCGAAAGCGGCAGGCGGGGACGTTGCAGCGCTCCGGGCGCGGTTGCAGGCTGCGGAAAAGAACTTTGGCGAGAAGTTGGCCGACGTCGATCAGCAGATGCAAGCGACCGCGAAGGATTGGGACACCGTCATCGACTCAGGCGCGGACGAAGCGGCCCAAAAGAAAATCATGACGCGTTTGAATGAACATTTGAACCGGCGCGCTTACATTCGCAATCTGGTCGTCAGCGTGGCGAAAGAACTGGCAGAGGCATAAGCGGGGAAATGGGACGCATAGTCGGAATCGATCTTGGCACGACGAATAGCCTTGTCGCGTACGTTGATCCGCACACGGGCCAGCCGACGTGTATCCCGGGACCACACGGAAGCACGCTTTGCCCGTCCGTCGTCAGCGTCGATCGAGATGGAAGTATCGTTGTCGGTGAAACGGCGCGAAAGCGGCTGTTGACACAACCGGAGCGCACTATCTATTCGGTGAAGCGCTTGATGGGTCGCGGTTTGGACGATATTCAGGATGAATTGAAACTGTTTCCGTTTCGCGTTGATGCGGCGAGTGGCAACGTCATTCGCGTCCAGCTCGGCGAGCGAAGTTTTACTGCGCCAGAAATTTCTTCGTTCATCTTGCGGGAACTTAAAAATTGGGCCGAAGCGTATTTTGGCGAACCGGTCGATCGCGCGGTCATCACGGTGCCGGCCTATTTCAACGATGCGCAGCGGCAGGCGACGAAAGACGCTGGCCGTCTCGCCGGTCTGGAAGTTCTGCGGCTCGTGAATGAACCGACGGCCGCGTCGCTCGCCTACGGTTTGCACGAAAAGCAGCGTGGAACGGTCGCTGTCTACGACCTCGGTGGCGGAACGTTCGATATTTCTATTTTGAAGCTGATCTCAACCAGCGACGGCGACATTTTTCAGGTGCTTTCGACTAATGGTGACACGCACCTCGGCGGCGACGATATAGACAATTTGCTGCAGGCTCTTGTTCACGAAGAAATCTTACAGAGCTGCCAGATTGATTTTTCGCCGCACGGCGAAATTGCGCAGGAATTGCGAAAGGAATTGATCTCCTTAAAGCATGAACTTTCAGGGGCGGAATCTGCGACGCTGCGATTTCCCCTCCCGAATGGAAAAGCCTTTGCACTGCAGCTTACGCGCGGGATGCTGGATGCGCTGATTCGGCCAGTGGTCGATCGCACGATGACGCCAGTCAAGCGAGCGCTGGCTGATGCACAATTGAAACCCGAACAAATGGACGAAGTCGTGCTCGTTGGTGGAACCACGCGCACGCCGCTGATTCGCCGGACCGTGCAGGAGTTTTTCGGCAGGACGCCCCACACCGAGCTGAATCCGGACGAAGTGGTCGCGCTCGGCGCCGCTGTGCAAGCCAATATTCTGGACCGCGGCGTGACGAACATGCTCCTTCTCGACGTCACGCCGCTCTCGCTCGGCATTGAAACGTATGGCGGAGCCGTCGGCAAAATCATTCCACGCAATTCGCCGATTCCGGCAAGCGCCCAGGAGATGTATACGACCGGCGTGGACAATCAGACCGGCATTGACATCCACGTCTTGCAGGGCGAACGCGAGCTCGCGAAAGATTGCCGGTCGCTAGCGCGGTTCACCCTCAAAGTGCCGCCGGCTCCCGCTGGACTGCCAAGAGTCGAAGTCAAGTTTCTGATCGACGCGAATGGCATTTTGCAGGTCGCGGCGAAGGATGTGCGCACTGGGGAACAGCAGTTGGTCGAAGTTCGCCCGAGTTACGGCTTGAACGACTCGGAAATCGAACGCATGCTGGAAGAGTCGATCGAGTTCGCCGAACAGGACTTCGCCGAACGGCAGTTGATCGAAGCGCGCACGGAGGCAGAAAGCATTCTCGTCGCTACTGCCAAGGCGCTTTCCGGCGAGCAAGCTGCTGCGCTTCCCGCGGATGAGCGCGCGAAGATAGACGAAACAATCGCCGGGTTGAAAGATGCTACGGTGGGTCAGGACTATAAGCTGGTTCGCAGACGAATCGACGAATTGAATCACGTGACGATGCATCTAGCGGAAATCGTGATGAACAGTGCTATTTCTACCGCGTTGAAAGGGAAGAGCGTCGGAGAAGTTTAGGTTTTAAGTGAAGACGGAGAGGTAGAGTATGGGCGGCACAAACCCTTATATTGAAGAGACAAAATACAAGCCAGCGACGAAGAAATTCAAAGTCACATTTCTTCCCAGCGGCAAATCGATTGAAGTTGACCCCGCGCAGATTCCCTACGGGCACAACGGTTTGCCGGGAAGCATCCTCGATTTTTCCGAGGCGTTAAAGGCCGGCCTCGACCACGCCTGTGGCGGCGTCTGCGCCTGCTCGACTTGCCACGTCATTGTTCGCGAAGGCCTCGAATCCTGCAACGAAGCGACCGACGCGGAGCTCGACGAACTCGACGAAGCGCCAGGCATTACGCCGAAGTCGCGCCTCGGTTGCCAGACGGTGCCAGACGGCACCACGGATATCGTTGTCGAAATCCCCGAGTGGAATAAGAACTACGCGAAAGAATTGGATCACTAGCGGTTTAGAGAAAACCATGCCGCATACATTTGATTGGGACAGCTTTGAAGACATCGCCATCGCCCTGACCGACAAGTATCCGGACACGGATCCGCTCACGGTGCGGTTCACTGACATGCACAAATGGATTACGGAACTTGAAGGGTTTTCCGGCGATCCGGCCAAGTCCAACGAGTCGAAGCTCGAAGCCATTCAAATGGCCTGGAACGAAGAGTTTCAAGACCGCAAGAGCTAATAGTTCACGCAGTTGCTGAACTCTTTGCTTTACATCGGCTTGTCGCATCGAAGAAATTCCCGTATTCTAGAAGAGTAGCAACTCCGCAACACAGTGCCGCTATGGTGCAACGGTTAGCACGTAGCCCTTTCAAGGCTAAAATACGGGTTCGATTCCCGTTAGCGGTACCAATCTTTCTGTTTCGCCAAAGGCAGATTCCATGGCCAATCCGTTGCGTTCAAACAATCCAATTCTGAAAGAAAGTGCGTTTACCGGAGAACTCGCCACTGGTCAAGCCATGACCATTCAAGGCACGGTCAATAAAGCCGGCATATTGCTGTTGTGCGTTGTCGTCGGCGCCGCCTGGACTTGGGGCCTAAGCCATTCGCCGGAGCCGGAAGTCGCGCTTCCTTGGACAATCGGTGGGGCACTCGGCGGGTTCGCGCTAGCGCTGGTGACCATCTTCAAAAAGACGTGGTCACCGCTGACTTCACCAATCTATGCGCTGCTCGAAGGTCTGCTGCTTGGCGGCATTTCGGCTCTGTTCGAAAAAAGCTATCCAGGCATCGCGATGCAGGCGATAAGCCTGACTTTAGGTGTGCTGTTTGTAATGCTGCTGGCCTATAAGTTCCGGATCATCCAAGCGACACGTGGATTCGTTCTTGGAGTAATCGCCGCGACCGGCGGTATCGCCCTTGTCTATCTCGTGAACATGGTAATGACTGTCTTTTTTCACTCGCAGATTTCTATATTGAACAGTGCGACCCCGCTGGGTATCGGTATCAGCGTCTTTGTCGTGATCATCGCGGCACTCAACTTGATCATCGATTTTGATTTCATTGAACGCGCTGCTCAGACTGGGGCGCCGAAGTATATGGAGTGGTACGGTGCGTTTGGTTTGATGGTCACCCTGGTCTGGTTGTACATGGAAATACTGCGCCTGCTGGGGAAAGTGCGCCGTAGATAGCCGCTGTCCTGAATCAAAACGACAAACGAAGACGCGCGGAAACGCTACGAGGCGAGGCGACCGCCGTCCCCGAAAATAGACTGGCGAAATTTAGGACATTGACCCGGTCCGTCAAGTTCTCGCCCTGGACTTGCAGCCCGACAGACCGCTGTTCCTTCCGATAGAATTCCCATCCAGCCGCGGCGCCCAAGGAAAAATTCGGCGCCACTCGTCTCCGGGCAAAATTAACTTTTCCGACGATTTCGGGACCGTACTGCGTCAGCAGGAAAGGCACATCGACAGTTGTAGGGTCGAGTTCCACCGGAAGGCCACTTCCATATTCTACGCCCAGCGCAATCCATGTCCGCTTCGTCGTTTGCATGCGGATACGCGCGCGAAGCGTATTTCGTTGATCCTGTGTGACGGCAAAGCGAGCGGTGTTGGTCGACGCGCTGGAC
>DATLVG010000107.1:0-15023 GCA_035577625.1 Candidatus Dormiibacterota bacterium | reverse complement strand
AAAAACAACGGCGGGGTGGCGCCTCAACCGCTCCCCTTCAACTCATCTTTTCGAGCGATTGCGTCAAATCCGCCTGCAAGTCCCCCAAATCTTCCAACCCGATGTTCAGCCGCACGATGCGGTGGCCGTAATCCGGGCGTCCGGGGCGCGAGCCGAAATCGTATGCGACGGCAAGGCTCGTTACACCCGCCCAGCTGTAGCCGATCTTAAAAAGGGCGAGGTTGTTCACGAACGCGTGAACCTGTTCCTTGGTGAAGTGGTCCTTGAAAACGATCGAGAAGACGCCGGTCGATCCGGTGAAGTCGCGCTTCCAGAATTCGTGGCCCGGGCACGACGGTAGCGCCGGATGAAGGACAAGTTCGACTTCCGGTCGAGCGGCGAGCCACTGCGCAAGAGCCAGCGCGGATTTTTCAATCGCGGCAAGGCGCACCGCAAGAGTTTTCAACCCGCGGAGAGCGAGCGTGCAATCATCCGGCGAAGCGGCACAGCCGAAGAGTTGGTGGGCCAAGCCGATCTTTTGGTAAGCTGCGTCGTCGCGCACGGTAATCGACCCGAGAAGAAAGTCGCTGTGCCCGCCGACGTATTTGGTGAGCGCTTGCATCGTGACGTCAACCTCGTGAGCGAAGGCGTCGAAATAAACTCCTGCCGCCCAAGTGTTGTCGAGAACGACGAGTGCGCCGTGTTTATGCGCAGCCGCGGCGATGGCCCGAATGTCTTGAATTTCCATGCTGATCGAGCCCGGGCTTTCGCACCAGACGAGCCGCGTATTCTTTTGCAGCAGCGAACTGATTCTTGTGCCGATCGTCGGCGGATAGAAACCGACTTCGATGCCGAACCGCTGCAAGACTTCGACAGAGAATTTGCGATTGGGATAGTAAATGCTTTCGGGAACAAGAATATGATCGCCGGATTTCAGGAACGCAAAATTAATCAGCGAAATCGCCGCCTGGCCCCCCGGCGTGATGAACGTTCGGTAGCCGTTCTCCAATTCGCAGATGCGGGCGGCAAGTTCGAGCGTGGTAGGAGTGCCATAAAGACCGTAAGTGTAGCCGACGGCGTGCTGGTCCCACGTGTCCTGAACAGCGGCGGCATTTGGGAAAAGAACCGTCGAGCCGCGATGCGTCGCCGGTGCCAGCGATTTAAAGCCTCCGGGAGCATGCGCGTCGGGATGGATGAGTTTTGTTTTCCAATTCTTTGGCATGCAGAAAGTTTAACGCAGCTGGCCTGTTTTGAGTGTCGCGCCCCTTTACTAAACGGCTCTCGGAAATGCGCAGTGTGGTTTAAGATGCTTGCTACTCCGGGAGGTGAAAAGTGAGAAAGCGAATCTCGATGATTTGTGCCGCTCTCTGGGCGGCAATCTTAATTACGGGCGCGAACGTTTCGGCGCAAGAAAAACCGCCGGTGCGCGTCGCGATAGTGGCTTTGGTGCACGGTCACGCGCAGGGTTTGTTGCACATGATGCCGTCGATTACGAGCGCGAAGCTCGTTGCGATTTACGAGCCGCAGAAGGAATTGGTGGAGCAGTACGTCAAGCAATATCACCTGGAAGCGGTGCCGGCCTACAACGACCTAGAAAAAATGTTGTCGGAGCAGAAGCCGGACGCGGTTCTGATTTACAGCACGATTGCCGACCATCGCAAATTCATTGAAGCCGCGGCGAAGCACGGAATCAATTCGATGGTGGAGAAGCCGCTCGCGACGACCGTCGAAGACGCAATCGCGATTCGCAAAGCTGCGCGCGAACATCACGTACATGTGCTGGTCAACTACTTCACGACGTGGCAAGCGAGCTGGCGGCAAATGTACGACGAAGCGGCGAAAGGGAAATTGGGCGACCCGCGGCGAATTGTCGCGCACGCCGGTCACGAAGGTCCGAAGGAAATCGGCGTCGGTCCCGAGTGGTTGCCCTGGCTAACCGACCCGGTACAAAACGGCGCTGGAGCCTTGTTTGACTTCGGTTGCTACGGCGCAGACTTTGCGACGGTGTTGATGCATGGCCAGGCGCCGATCAGTGTCAGCGCCATCGCGCAAACTGAAAAGCCCGACATTTACCCAAAAGTGGATGATGAAGCGACGGTGATGCTGCGATATCCGAAGGCGCAGGCGGTGCTGATGCCGTCGTGGAATTGGCCGTTTTCGCGGAATGATGTGGAACTCTACGGCGCGACAGGATATGCAGCTACCGTCGGCGCCGATAAATTGCGCGTGCGCTATCACGGAGAAAAAGCGGAGTCGGTCGTTGAAGCGCCTCCCGCTCCGAAAGCGGAATCGAATTCGCTGGACTATCTGGCCGCAGTCTTGCGTGGCGAAATCAAACCGGACGGAGATCCGTCCTCGCTCGAGACGAATGTCGTCGTGGTCCAAATCATGGATGCAGCGCGGCGGTCTGTGGCGACCGGCAAGACGATCACATTGGAGAAACTGCCCGACTAAGTATTTGTTTAGCGGAGCTTGGAAAGGTCAAACGTTGACGTGACGTGTTGGCCGTCGGGAGTGAAGATTTCCCCGGTGGCCTCGTCGGAAGAGACGTCGTGCGCGTCGTACGTGACCCAGATATACGCGCCGATCATCGCGCCGTTGTCTTCCGAGTGCGAATAGATCGGCTCGCCGTCGCGCGAAAGCGGTTCGATCCACTGGTCGTTCTGAGATAGACCAGTGTTGAACGCCTGCCAAAAATCGACTGAACGCAACGATATGCCTTTTTCCGCGGCAAGATCGGTGCGATCCTTGTCGGATTCGATGTAGCCGTAGGAGGGCGTAAATTCGATGTGGAAACGAACGACGATCGTATCGGCGTGCGAATGATAATCGGCCGCGGCTTGTTGCGCGCTGTAGCCCGCGGAGTTCTCGTTGGAAGTTTCGACGACTTGCGCAAACGGAGTCATGACGCGAATCTCGGAGATATAGGGGCCTGATTTCGGCGCAGGAAAATGGTGTTGATAAGGCTTCAGCGCGGATTGCGTTGACGCGTCGTGATGCTGGCCGAGGAAATAGGCTTCGCGCACGGTTTTGTCGGAGAGAGGAGTTTCAAAAGCGAAGCATTGGCCGGAGAACAAAAATGGCGGAGCGAGGATTGCGAGCGCGCGCTTGGTTGCGAGAGTCACGATACTTTCTATCTTAGCGCAACGAGTTGAGATCGAAGCCGACGGTGATGAGTTGGTCGTCCGGTGTGGCGACTTGGACGGACGCGGAATCGGAAACAAAAACTTCGGCCGGCAGGCTTAGATAAATTGCTACACCAACGCGGCTGCAGCCCCCGCGGTTCGAGCAGCGGAACTGAGATTGGCCGGAAATGGTGGCCGGCTCGCGAAGTTCTTCGCCGTCGAAAACGCGAACAGTGTATTCACGCCAAGAACTGCCTAGATCCGCCGGAAGCGCCGCGCCGGTTGAGTTGAATGAAGACTTCAGTTCGATCGGAAAGACGCCGGGATTGTTGAAGTAAATGTACACGGCGATTTCGACGTTTGGGAATTTCCTTGCGCCGTCAAGTTCTGCTTGTTGCGCAGAGTAAATGCCCTGGTGGGCGGAATATTCGACGAGTTGTGCAAAGGGAGTGAGGAGCGAAATGTCGGACACGTAGAAGCCCGCGTTAGGCGGCGGCAGGTGCTTTTTGTAGCCTGCGAAAAATTCGGCGACGGTCTCGTCGTGGCGCTGGCCGAGGAAATAGGCGGAGCGAGACGCGGTTTCTGACAAAGGATATTGGACTGCGGAAAGCGGAGCGGCTGCGGCAAAAGAGGGCGACAAGTGCTGCGAGGATGGAACGCGAAATAGGCATCGGGTGTTTCGCTACCGATTAGACTCTGGCAATGGTAGCGCGGTTTCGGGGGAGCTGCGAGCAGGGAGATTCCAGTCGATTTCCCGGACTGGGCCAACGACGAGCGCCCAAGAGGCCATGCCGATGAGGATTACGACGCCAACGATAATCAGTGGCCAGGTGAAGCCGCCGGTTTTTCCGACAAGAATGCCGGTGACCGCGGGGCAGATAATCCCTGCAAAATTCGCGAAACCGTTTTGCAGACCGGCCCAGCGGCCGGTGGCTTGCGGTCCGGCGAGGGTTTGGCAGAAGGCGAAGATTCCCATGCCGCCTACGCCGGAACCGAGGCCGAGAAGCAGCAACCAAGGCAAATAGGTGCGCTGACTTGCGAAGAGCGAGCCAACGAGTGCGACGGCGAGGATCGAGTAGCCGATGACCATGGCAGATTTGCGGACGAGCGTAACGGACTTTCCCGCTCGAATGAACCTGTCACTAACCCATCCACAGAGAATGGTGCTGATCGCGTCGCATACGTAATAGAGCGCGCCGATTTTCGGCATGGCGTCCAAAGAAAGGTGGCGTTCTTGGACTAGATAAATCGGGAGCCAGGTAAGCATGAAATAGATGTAGTAGTTCGCGGCGAAGTGGCCGAGCGTGACGCCCCAAAAAGAACGCTGAGCGAAGATGTCAAACGTTGAAGGCTGCACGGACTGTGGCGGTGATGCATGAGTGAGGCCCGGGCCACGCGGCATGAAGAGAAACCACAACGGCAGCCAGAGAAGGCTGATGAGTCCAATGCCAATGAAAACGGGACGCCAACCGTATTTGGCCATCAGCAGGCCGGCGCCGAGCGTTCCAACGGCCGGGCCAGTACGCATTCCCGCGATGATGATGCCGTTGGCGAAGCCCCGCGCGTGTTCGGGAACGTATTTCGAAAGGACTTTGGAAAAAGAGGGGAACGCGACGGACTCGCCGACGCCGAGAAGAAGACGCATTGCGAATAAAAGTGTGAAGCCACGAACGAGACCGGTGGCAGCGGTCGCGGCGGACCAGAGAAGAAATCCGGCACCGAGGACGTAGTTGACGTTGAAACGGTCGGTGAACCAGCCGATGAAAAAAAGGCAAGCGGAATACGTGTAAAAAAAGGCGGAAAAAAGCATGCCGAGTTGAGCGGGCGATAGACCGAGTTCGACGCGAATAGTCGGTGCGGCAACGGAGAGATTGGTGCGGTCGATGTAGTTGATGAGGATCGCGAAATGGAGAAGGATTACGGGAAACAGCAGCGGCCCGAGGCCATGCGAAAGAGCTTTCGATTCACGCATGTGATAGGTCGGCGAGAGTGTGCGGGAAGTGGGTGACGAAAGCAATGAGAATCAGATGCGGCGGGTGACGTTGGGGAAATCGAGCCAAACTTTGATGCCGCAGAAGTGGGAGCCTTCGGTACAGATGGGGGTGGTGATGCCGGCGCGGAGATGGCAAGGCGGGCCGACGTATTTGGAAAGTTCGGGATGGACGCGGCGAAGTTCGGCGACTTCGTCCATGGAGGCTGCGTAGATTTCTTCCTGGGCGTTGAAGCAGGTGCGCATGGTCCATTTATGGAGGAGATGGAGGAGCGAGCCGGTTTCGACTAGGCGGATGGATTTTGCGTTGGGCAAGAGATAGAGCGCGATTTCCGGAGAGACGCCGCGGTCGAGGAGTTCGTTTTTGGAGGACCATGCGTCGTGCATGGCACGTTGGTAGACTTCGGCGGCGCGAGGATTTTCCTTGAGAAGTTGCGGCGTGATGAAGTCGGGTTCACGCGTATCGGCGAGGGTGAGAAGCGGGCGCGAGCCGGGGACCATGCGATGGCGCTGATCCTGGGAGTCGGCCGTATGGGAAATTTTTTTTGCGAAGGTGTAATTGGCGTGTTGCAGGGCGCGCATGATGGGCGCGTGGACGCCAACGTTGAGTGTTTCGAGGCGATAGAGATTTTTTGCGGGATTGAGGAGGCGGTCGATGGCTTCGGCGTTGGAGCACTGAGATTCGGCGAGGCCGAGGACGGCACGGAACGATTCGGCGATGACGCGGGCAGCGTTTGGGGAGTAGTCGACAAGTTTGGAAGTCTTTCCGGCTAGTTTTGAATCGAATTCGCGGGCGAAGGTTTCGCCGTTTGGCTGGAACTTTGTCGAAACCGCAAATTCGGGAAGTTCCTCGAGTGGCGCGGTGCCGAAACGATCGAAGAATTGCGGGTCGATGTCTTTGACAAGCGAAACCATGGCGCCGATGACGGCGCGGGTCTCGCTTGGCGTGTCTGATGCTGCGGCCATGCGCCAGAGGCGATGGAGGACGATGCCGGAGATGGTGTGGACCATCGTGGTAAAGGCGGCGACAGGAAGAACGTAGCGCGCGATTTCGATGGCGCGTTTTTCGGCTGAGCGCTCGATTTTTTGGATGTGCTTGGGATTCGAATCGGGGCCGACGCGCCAAATGTCAGCGAGGATAGACCGCGTGTCCGAGACCAGCAGGGCAGAGAGTTCACGGTAGTAATTCCAGGCGCGGGCGACGGCCTGTTCATAGATGTCCTTGGCGGATTCACTGAAGTAGAGATCGACCGGGGGAACGTAAGCCTGGATGCGATCCATGCGGACGTAGCGCTGACTTTGCTGCTCGGAGTTGTAAAAAGGGTGTGCGTGGAGAAACGACCAGACGAACTGACGGCTGACGTTTTCGAGGCCGAATTCGAAGGTGGCGTGCTGGAAGACGGTGTGGTGGCCGCTGTTGAAGGTGGCGGCGCCGATATTGAGGCGCTGCTTGTCGGTGACTTCTTCGGGAGCGATGAGATGGTCGGCGTAGCAAGTACGAGCGGCGGCGATGGCGGAATCGAAAGGATGATTGAAGGAGTTGCGGAGGGTGACGCGGGGTGGGGCGGATTCAACGGATTCGATGGGGCGAGCGCCCTGAAACATCTGGGATTGGGTTGCCACGAAGAAGAATCTAACACAGAGAGCACAGAGGACACAGAGAGCAACCGAGGAATTCCAATTGGAGAAAAAGAAAAAGGGGGGCGCTGTGTGCGCCCCCTTGGAACAAACCAGCCTGAAATTTACTTTTTTGCGGCGGTCGTCTTTGCGGCGGCGTCAGCGTATTTCTTGGTGAAGCGCTCGACGCGGCCGGCGGTGTCGACAAGTTTCTGTTTGCCGGTGAAAAATGGGTGGCAGTTGGAGCAAATTTCGACGCGCAACATGTCGCCCTTGATGGTGGAGCGGGTGGGAAATGTATGACCGCAAGCACAATGCACGGTGACGGCGTGGTAGTCGGGGTGAATTCCGGGTTTCATGATTCTCCATTCTGATGCGGCCGGTCTGCGCGGCTACCCGGGATGGGGTGCTACAGCCACGTCGCTAGGTCGCAAGGCAAACCATGATTATACGATAAGAGAGAAAAACGTCAAAACAACGCAATTTGCACCGGGTCAGGAAATGAAGCAGCAGCCGACGCGGAGAGTGCCTTCGGAGGAGGGGCGGGACCAAACTGGCTTTAAATTGACGCGGACCGGGGGAAGAATGGGCACGTGAAGGATGGCCAGAAAATTCTCGGGAAGCATTTGTGTGGTGTCGAGTTCGAGGGCGACACCGCCGAAACCGAGGTCGAGTACTCTGGCACGACGCGGAGCCGCTTCGCCCAGGACCGCGTAGGCGTTCGTGCCGGTCATGGAGACGCGTTCCGCTTTGCGCTGCACAGCGTAATTGGGGCGGGACTCGATGGCCGGCGAAGGAACCGCGACGGTGGATTGAATTCTGAGCGAAGAAGCTGAAACGGCCGCGGCGAGGGAGCTTTCGGTCGATTGAACTGGGCGAGGCATTTCTATTGGGGCGGGAGCAGCCGAACGTTCGGGCGAATCAGGCGGTGGGGGAACCGGGGCGGAGATGGGAACAGAAACTGGCCGAGCCAGGTCAGGGATTTCTGGAGTGACGAGAACGGAGGAGGGCGGCGGTGTTGACTGAGATTGCTGAGGAGCTTCGGCGCTCGATGAGGCCCGGTCATGATTGGCGTGCTTGAGCCGATAGAGACGTTCGTCAGCAATACGGACCAACTGATCCATCGCCTCGCCGTCCAATGGGAAAGTGGAGATGCCATGGTCGATTCTGACGTCGATAGAGATAGCAATGGAGCGCAGGACATCGGCAAAGATAATGCCGATGCGTTTGCTCAAGGCGAATGCCTGAGGTGCGTCGGTTTGCGGAAGCAAGAGAGCGAATTCATCGCCACCGAGACGAAAAGCGGAGTCCGATGTGCGTAAAGATTTTCGCAGAGTGGATGCGACGGCCCGTAAGACGTCATCCCCACGAAGGTGACCGAGCTGATCGTTCACTTCCTTGAAGCGATGGAGATCCAGAGTGACGAGGGTCAGCGGGTGCGTGTAGCGCTTCGCGCGGTTCAGTTCTTTGTCGAAAGTTTCACTGAACAAGCGGCGATTGTTGAGGCCGGTGAGCGCATCGGTAACGGCGTTGCGTTCGAGTATTTTTAGATCTTCGCGTTCGATGAGAAGAGGGAATTGAAAAAGATTCGACGAAGCGAAAACGTCCACCATTGCGGTGAGCAGAGAAACGGAAATGCCGGACGCCGAAAGTGTTTGCTGACGTTGAAGGATTTCATCCCACAGCTGAGCAGAACGTTCCTCGGAAAGTTCCAGATGAGTGAACGTGCGAAAAAATCCGCGAAGGAATTGGCCACGCACAGAAACGTCGAGCGATTGCAGCGTTTCAACGAGAATCTCGAGAAAGTTCGCGGCAATAGATGTGCGCAACGGAGAATTCGCGCCAGGGCTGGGCGGGTGGTTTATGTGCGTTCACCTCTGCCTGTCCCCGCGGGGGTTGGGGAAAGTCAAGTCAATCCGATTTAGATGACCAACAGGGAGCAAACGGGGTACCAAAGTGGTAGAGAGTCCGCTGCTGCCGAACCAAAAGAACGGGCCGTTGTTAGTCTGTAAAGTATTGAAAAAGGTGCCCTTGTGTCAAGTGGGAGAGTCTGGCGAACGGCGCGGGGCTCGGGCGCGGGCTGGGAGGACGGAAATACTTCGGGTCGGCTGGGGAAAGAAGTGGAAGTTTATTATCCCGATTTTGGGGGTTCAGTCGAGGTGCTTGAAGAATTCGATGCCAAATAGACGGAGATCGCCAGCGGCTTGCTGGCGCAGCACTTTTGCGGTGATGGGCGGCGTTTCGTTGGGAACCAGCCCGGACGAAGCGGGAGAAGGTGTGGGAATGGTCAGGTGGACCACCTGATCAGGGCGAAGCATATGGCTTGAAGCGATACAGGCACCCGAAGCACTAATATTCAGTGTTTTGGTGAGTTCGACGAAATCCACGCCGGAAGCGTCTTGTGCGCGGAGAAACACGGGAATCTGGAGGCGAATCCTCGGAAACCGGCGCTGCTTAGGGGTGTCCACGGCTGGGGTCTTGGCGACCTGAGTTTCCACAATTAGCCCTTTTGGTACCACAGAACTAGTACGGACTTATGCATCTTAGATGCCAGAGTTGCGCGCGAGCTTCGGACACTAAATCTCACCAAATCAGTGTATTAGCCAGTCCTCTGTAAAGCCAGAAGATCACGCGCCCTCGCTGAGGTGAGGAAAGGGATACCGCACTTCCCATTATGTGCAGTGGAACGGATTTACCATTGACACTAATAGACCCACCTGCGAGCATGCCAAGCAACGGGAAAATTTTTGCCACTCTGAGGGGAGCTCGAAGAAACTAATGGAGTTGCAGAGTACTGCGGTCTCAAATGACGTGAGGACGCCCGGAACCGTAGCGTTCGGAGTCGTCAAGGGTTTATTGGACTGTGTCGAAAAGGGATTGCTGGTCGCTGAGCGAAGCGGACGAATTGTCCTAGCCAATCTGCGCGGCCGAGAAACCTTGGCATCAATAGGACATGGGGATTTTCGAGAAGCGAACCTGATCAGCGATGTGTTGAAAGTATCGCCCGAAACGTTTGTACAGAAATTAGAGGCAGGGCGTAGGGAACTTCAACTGGAGATTATTTCAGGCGCAAGCAAATACTTTGCGTCCGTGCAATGGATGGCAGAGCCAGAGTGGCTCGTTTTGCAGTTCGAGCAAGCTGCGCCGAGTACGGCACCGGATGCCGCGACACAGTTGACGGTGCAGGAACTTCTGCAAGAGAGAGAAATCACCTATCGCAACCTGCTGGCGGCGTACCTTAAGTTGCAGGAAGTGAATCGGCAGAAGACCGTGTTCCTGGCATCGGCGGCGCATGAATTGAAGACGCCGCTTGCCGTGATTAAGGGCTACTACGACTTGCTGTTAACTGGATCGTTGGGCCGATTGAGCGAAAAGCAGCGGGACATTCTGGAAGAATCGAAAGAGAGCTGCGAGCGGCTGGTGCGGCTCGTATCGATGTTCCTGAACTATTCGGCGCTGGAAAGCGGGAAGCTGGTTTTACAGTTGAGAGAAAACGATTTGCGCGATTGTCTGGACGAAATGGCGAAACGGTGGTCCGAAGCGTTCCAGCGCAAAGGTGTACGGCTGGATGTGAACCTGGATCCTTCCATTCCAAGTTTCCGCTTTGATTACCAGAAAGTGCAGCAGGCCGCGGCGAATCTGCTGGATAACTCGCTCAAGCACACGCCATCGGGTGGGACTGTAACGCTTGTTGCAAAACCGCATTTTTGGGAGAGGCGCGTTGCCGAGGTTGCAGCGCCCAACCAAGAACGCCGCCGGTTCCGATTGCCGCGCCCAAACAGCGTGGAAGTGAGCGTTTCAGATTCAGGGTCTGGAATTGCGCCGGAGCATCATCAGGAGATTTTTGAAGATTTCGTGCGAGTGGATCGGAATACATCCGGTATGGGCCTCGGGCTGGCGATTGCGAAAAGGCTAGTGCAGGCACACCGCGGCAAGATTTGGGTGGAGAGCGAATCAAAGCGCGGCAGCACATTTCATTTTCTGCTGCCGATCGAGCAGTAAGAAGCCGATTGGTCGAAGCGAGATAAGAGCGAGGGATGGCGATGGCCGCAAAAGAAAAAATCCTTGTGGTGGACGATGAACCAAGCATCCGGAAGTATTTGCAGACGCTGCTGGAGGTCGAAGGTTTCGACGTGGAAGCGTTGAGCAGCGGGCCGGAGGCTATTGCAAAGATCAATAAGGGCGATCGGCCGGACTTCATCATTTTGGACGTTCTGATGCCGGAAATGAGCGGCATCGAGACGCTGAAAGAGCTTCTGCAGATTGACCGCAATCTGAACGTGATCATGCTTTCATGTTCGAACGAAGTCGGCGTGGTCGTGGAAGCGATCCGGCTGGGCGCCCATGACTATTTGACGAAGCCGTTTGAAAAATCGGAACTCGATGCGGCGATGTTGAAGTCCCGGCAAAAGAAACAGCTCACGACAGAAAATCAGGCGCTTCGCGACTACTGCGACCAAGTGACGGAAGATTTGAGTTTTCTGGCGGCGAGCCCGCAGATGGTGAGAATTCGGCAGCAGATCCTGCAGATTGCTCCGGTCGATGTTCCCGTGTTTATTTGCGGAGAAAGCGGAGTTGGCAAGGAAGTTGTTTCGCGCATGATTCACTTGCGTTCGAAGCGACGGACGCAGCCATTCATAAAGGTGAATTGCGCTGCGCTGCCCGGTGAGCTGCTGGAATCCGAGCTTTTCGGATTCGAGCAGGGCGCGTTTACGGGAGCCGTGAGGGCCAAGCCTGGGAAATTTGAACTGGCGAACAAAGGAACGATTTTCCTCGACGAAATCGCGGAGATGAGTCCGCATTTGCAGGCGAAATTGCTGCACGTATTGCAGGATCACCAGTACTCGCGACTGGGCGGCCGAAGCATGATTGAAACTGACGTGCGCGTGCTGGCGGCGACCAACGTTGACGTGCATGAAGCGATGAAAACAGGTAGATTCCGCGAGGACCTGTATTACCGGTTGAACGTGCTCTCGATTCTCGTGCCGCCTCTGCGGGAGCGGACGGCGGAAATTCCATTGCTTTTCCGGCACTTCCTGACGAAATATTCGGAAAAATTTGGCAAGCCCGCAGTGGACCCGTCGAAGCACTTGCTGGACGCGGCGGTAAATTATCCATGGCCTGGCAACCTACGCGAGCTTGAGAACTTTGTGAAGCGGTATGTGATTCTGGAAGACGACGAAGGCAGCTTGCGCGAATTGGTGGAGATGTCGTCGACACGTCAGCGCACTTCGCCGCGTGAAGAAGTGGCGGCTCCGAAGGAACAAGGATTGAAAGCGCTGGTCCGCGGATTGAAGGACGAAGCGGAAATGGAAGCGATCGCCGACGCGCTGGAAAAGACGCGGTGGTGCCGCAAAGACGCAGCGAAGATGCTGGGCATCAGCTACAAGGCGCTGCTCTACAAAATGCGGCAATTCAACCTGGATACACCTCGCAGCAGGCGGTCTGCCGCGACCGTGGCCGCGGACCCTGCACCCATAGCGGCGGGGCGAAACGACTAACGAAGGTGCGGACAAAGATTTCTTTCACGTCACATAGTTGCAAAAGAGGCCTTGTGCAACAAATGTTGCGCGGTATTGTTTGCGGGACACTCGGTCCGGACTACGGCGTGGCATGAGGGGATTCGGGGTCGAAAGGTTCATCGGGGGATGGACCGCGTGTTTCGCTCTTGAGATAATAGTGCCGAAATGATAAAAGAGGGCCGGCCAGAAAATCTTGGCCGCGAATAGGGTGAGGGATGAGCTTGATGTCGGAACGGCGCAACGCTCGACGGTACGATTTGTCCTTGCCAGTGATCGTCAGAATTCCAAAGGAACGTCCAAACGGAAACCAAAACGGTAAAACGCGCGACATTTCGACGCGCGGGCTATATTTTGTGATCGACCAGGATTTGGAAGCAGGCTCTGAGCTCGACATTACCCTGACGTTGCCTGCTGAAATCACGCACAGCAGTGAAGTGTTTGTGCGTGCTTTAGGCAAAGTGGTTCGCGTTGAGCGTCGTGGCGAAGACGGTGAATTGCGTATGGGGGTTGCCGCCGTGATCGAGCGGTATGACATTATTCGTGGCGAGGCCGCTCGCGCTTAGAAGCGGCGAAGGTTGGCGGACGGTTGGTGGCAGTTCCGGTACTTCCGTGGATGGCCTGTTTTTCCGATTGGACAATCCCTCTTATTCGTAAGTGATAGCAAAGGCTTTCTTTTCGTGGGAAAATTCCTGCCCGCGTTGCGCACAGCAGATCTGCAGGTGGTACTAAAACCAGCCCGCCTGCTTTAGTAAGTTGAGACAAGTCTTTATCCCTTTTTCCCCATTTTCTTCATCCACGGCCAGTCGTCACTGCTTTTGGGAGGGTGGCCGGCTGAAACCTGTTTGGGCAACGATGTGCAGTTCATAGTGTCCACAAAACATGGGCGCTACACCAGCCAAAGCGTTGACGACCGAAGCTTCGACAACTTCGGGGACGGGGAACGGCCTGCCGCCGGTCGAAGTCATTTTTGGCGAGACCGAAGTGATGAGCCTGGTGCGTCGAAAAGTGGAGAAGTCCGCGGCAACGGGAGTACCGATCCTGATTGAAGGACCGAATGGATGCGGCAAAGAGATTATCGCGCGGTACGTGCACGCGATTTCGCCGCGGCGCAGCGGAAGTTTTGCGAAGGTGAATTGTGCGGCGTTGCCGGGACCGCTGATGGAGAGCGAACTGTTCGGCTACGAGCGTGGAGCCTTCACGGGTGCGGTGAATTCAAAACCGGGCAGATTGGAATCGGAAACGCCTGGCACGATCTTGCTGGATGAAGTAATGGACTTGAATGCAGATTTGCAAGCGAAACTGTTACAAGTGCTGCAAGACGGGAAATTCTTCCGGATTGGCGGGCTGGAAGAAAAGAGCCTCATTTCCAGCGTGATATCGACAAGTTGCCGACCGCTGACGGAAGAGATCCACGCGGGAAGATTTCGAGTGGATTTGTATTACCGCATTAACGTAATCAAGGTAAATCTGGTAGCGCTGCGAGACCGCCGAGAAGATATTTTGGCTTTGGCGAATTATTTCCGGCAAGACCTGTTGCAGAAGCATCAGTGCGACGCACCGCCACTTTCGAGCACGTTCTGTGAATGGCTGAAAGAGTATGAGTGGCCAGGAAATATCAGGGAACTGCAGAACACGATCGCCCGGTACGTGCTGTTGGGGCCGGAAGCAGCGATCCAGTCGCTTGAAGGCACAGGCGGCATGGAGAGCCTGTCGGTTCAGGTGAGACCAAACGGAAACAGGCGATTGTTCGCGCAAACTTCGACGGCTGTGCGCGATGTCGAGCGTAAAATTATTTTGCAAGCCCTGGCAGCGAACCGCTGGAACCGAAGAAAAGCAGCAGCCACCTTGAAGATCAGCTATCGGACACTTTTGAGCAAGATTAAGCAGGCTGGATTGCCGAGGCGAAGGGATATTGCTCGAAGTGTCCTAAGCAGTTCCGACGATTTTCCAACCGTCATTAACTAAGATTTTCCGCATTTAGTCACCAGATTCTCTCAACAACTTCCTGGCGTCGAAAAACTCAGCGTCCGCGGGAATGCCCTCATAGGCAACTGCGCCCTGGAAATCCCGCGCCGGCGAAAAGGAAACCAATCGCCAAGCTGCGCCCGCACCACGAAGGAATCGCGCCGGCTCATCGGGGCGAAGGGAAACTTCAAAGCTGTCTAAGGGGATTTGAAGCCCTGCGCCCAGCGCTTTGACGTACGCCTCTTTGCGCGTCCAACAATTGAAGAAGGCCTGTGGGCGCTGTGCCTCTGGAAGAGAGAGAAGTTCCTGAAATTCCGCGGGCGCAAAGTGGGATTCCGCCACCTCTTCGCCGCCGAAGTCCGTACGGATCGCTTCCACATCAATCCCCAAGCATTTGTGCGGAGAAATCGCGAAAACGCCCAAGTCCTGCGAGTGCGAGAGGTTAAACGAAAGCATGAGTGGATTGAGAGCCGCCGAGAGAAACGGCTTTCCGTATTGCGTCTGTTCAAAGGCGAGATCTCTAGGGGAGATTCCCAAATAGGCGCCAAGGATAGTGCGAATAGCCATGCGACCCGTGATGAAGCGATTGGCATGAACTTGAAAATGAAAACGGGAGGCGCGAGCCAATTCGTCAGAGCTCAGGATGGAGCGCCGGTGAGCTTCAAATGACGAATCACCGTTTAGTTCGAGCTGCCAAATGTGCAGAAAGTTTGAAGAGAATGGGGGGCAGCGAGTCACTGGTTGCCAGAAGACTGGTTCGTTATTGTGCGGGGCACCACTCCCCGGGACTCGTCGCAAAGACATGGCCCGGTATTATGCCCGAAT
>DATLVG010000106.1:0-31155 GCA_035577625.1 Candidatus Dormiibacterota bacterium | reverse complement strand
CGTCTTCAGCGTCTCTAGTTCACTCGCTGAAGGTTGCTGCATCCCAGTCATATGCTCTGTCGCCGCTTGCTGCTCCGATGGAACAGGCATTTCTTCCAAGCTTTCCGTCTCTGTGGCCGGCCCCGGCACTTTCATTTGCTGCTTCAGGGCTTCCACTTCATTTCGCAGCCGTGCCACTTCTGCCTGATCTGGTGGTGCCGCTGCGCCGTCGCCCGTTTCTTCCGTCAACTCCGCCTCAGCCAGATCCGCCGCTGCACTGCTTTTCGACGAGCCGGTAGCTTTCGCTTGCTCTTCCGTCGGAAACTCCACTCCCCAAAATCCCGTTGCCGGCTCCGTGAAATCCAGCTCCACGTAGCAGGCCGTCGGCCGGTAGCTCCGCTTCCGGAGCACCTGCGTCACAACTTCTTTTCCGGTCTGCTTATTTGTCAGGAAAATTAACTGTCCAACCGCAACCGCCGCCGAAAGCCGGATCACGCCACCCGATTCAAAAACCAGCACCGTCTCGGTCTCTTCCGTAAACAGCTCGCGCTTCTCTGCCTTATCGCCGGGACGCGCACCCGTAGCGACCACTGGAATTTCCAGCGGCAACGGTTGTTTCTTCGTCTCGGCGACCGCCTCCGCGCCCTGTTCCGACGACACGGACCCCATGCCGTTTCACTCCCTCACTTTCCCTGTAAACGGGAACGCTTCGCCTCGCGCATCCGCTCTCGCCCAGTAGCGGCCTCGCCTGAGGCCGGTCTGCGCTCTTTATCATCCTGCCACTTCGCTCCCCGGCTTGCCATAGTACACGCGTACAGTTTTCGCCTCATTTACAACACGCCAAGCCGCTCATTTCCCATCTTCTCGTTGTATTATGGTTACTGTGCGTGCGGGAGTGGCGGAACTGGCAGACGCGCAAGACTTAGGATCTTGTGGGGTAACACCCGTGGAGGTTCAAGTCCTCTCTCCCGCACCAAAATTCGCCCATCAAATTTTGGCCAAGCGGTGCTTGCCTACCTCTGTTCAGCAACCACCAGCTGTCGCCCATATTTCGTAAACCAAACCCGAATCATCCACCCAATCAGCAGCACCAGCGGGAATAGTCCCAGCACCAGCCAAATCGTCGCTCCCCGCCATTCCGCGGGAAACACCTTCTGCTGTCCCAGGAAGAACGACCCTGTCGCGATAAAAAACGAAAACGTAATTCGCCACAAATGCCGCACGATCCGCTTCTTCCCAAAAACTCCGCCTCGCGCCAGCATTCGTGCGTCGCCGCCAGCAGCAAGCAGAACAATTGCCGCAAATAGGAAATACATAAATACGGGAACACCCGCCGATCCGGCCGCCGGATTCATCACGACTCGCACGCCCATCCCAATTTCCGCCACTCCCACGACTGCCGCAAACGCCAGCGCCACCCAGTCGAAAATTCCCGTTTTACCGTCGCCCCTTTTCGCCGTCATCCACGCCGTCGCCACAAGGTAAAACGTCAACGTTCCGGCCAAGATGTTCGGCGTTTCCTGCCTCATCACCGCAAGCGTCGCGCCGCAAGCCGCCATTGTCAGCATCGCTACCACAAACACCCTCCCCGCCAGTGCGTGCCACCGGGATCCTTTTCGAAAACACATTGCCACCGCACCCGCCAAAATTCCAAAAATCCCGCCGCCGATATGCAAAGTCAGCAAAATAAGCCGCATCGTCGTTCACCTCCCGTTCCACTCGATCCCGTCTGCGCTGAACCCACTCCTTCGTCGGTCAGTTTGGTTCGCGATGCTTCCGAATTCGAATCGCTGCGGCCAAAAAGCCCGCCGTAATCAGCCATCCAATCCACAATCCCGGTGCGGCAAAAAAACTTCCCGGTGTCAGGTGTGTCATCGGACTCATCGGCATCGTTCCTGCCGGCTGCACCGCTGCCATGCTCCCGCCGACCCGGTCCAGCAGCATCGCGCCAAGATGCGACGTGCCGAACACAATCCTTTCCAGGAATCCGACACCCAGCGGCGGCAGCACGGCCCATAGCAGCGCGGCACGCCGTGACCATGCCGATACAAACATCAGCCATCCATAAATCGGCGCATACCACAGCACATGTACGGTGATCAGGTGATACAGCAACAGCCACGAACCCCTCACCAGATACAACTGCGTCCACAACGGCGCCGCGCTCAATCCGTTGGCCGCCAAAATCAAACTGCTCACCAGCAACATCACGAATCCCGCCGCCACGACAATGCCGAAGCTCAACAGCGGCAATATCGCAAACGGAATCGTCGCTTTCGCCAGCACTGTCGTCACATCGGACACCGGCAACGACTTCCAGAAAAGTATGCTGCGATCTCTTCGCTCGCTCTGCAACGAGTCGAGACAATAAAAGAGCTGCACGATCATCGCTACCATCATGATTGCCGCCGCCGCGTATTCGAACGGCGCACCCAGGCCCTTCATCTTCGCGGGATCCGCAATCGCCGCACGCATTTGCGCCGGCAAATGCACCGTGCTAACCAGAAAGCCAAACAACGCAACCCCAGCCGCCGCCACCGGCGCAATATAAATCGACCGGTGCTCGAACAATTCCCGCCGCACGCTCCAATAAAACGCCTGCGCCGTCGTAACCGTCCTCGACCTCGAGTTCATGTCTCCGCCGCTCATTCCTTGCTCCTCACTCGCCTTCCGCTCTTCATTTCTCTGTGTCCTCTGTGCCTCTGTGGCTAATTTCTTCCGACTGCCATCACCGCCACAAACACATCCGCCACACTTGGCGTTCGCGCTTCTCCCATCCCAGCCAGCTGCGCGCGATTTGCTCCGTCAAACAGCAGCACGGTCTGCCCAAACACGTGCCGCTCATGGATCGGCTTCAGCGCCCGCGCCGCAGCAGCTTGCTCCGGCCGCACCAGCACTTCTGCATACCGCGCTGCAAACTCTTCCATGCTGCAGCTCAAAACAATTCTTCCTTCACGAATGAATATCAAATCCGTCAGCACATCCTGAATCTCTTCCACTTGATGCGTCGTCACCACAATCGTCCGGCTGCGGTCGAAATAATCGTTCAGCAGCGAATCGTAAAACTGCTTGCGGTACAAAATATCCAAACCGAGCGTCGGTTCATCCAGAACCAGCAATCGCGCGTCAATCGCCATCACCACCGCAAGGTGCAGCTGCGCCACCATCCCTTTTGAAAGTTCCCTTACCTTGCTCGTTCGTTGAATCGTCGTCTTGGCGAGAAATCCTTCTGCTTTGGCCCGATCGAATTGCGGGTGTACGCCTGCCACGTAATCCAGCAGTTGCCACACCCGAATCCACCGCGGCAGCACCGCCACATCCGAGATGAACGACACATCGCGCATCAGCAACTCGCGCTCCGTCCACGGATTGCGCCCCAGCACGCGCAACTCGCCTTCATACGGTGTCAGTCCCAGAATCGCGTTCAGCGCCGTCGTTTTCCCCGCTCCGTTTGGCCCGATCAATCCAAGAATTCGCCCTTCTTCCACGCGCAAATCCATTCCGTCCAGCGCCTTCGTCGCGCCATACGTTTTCCGAACGCCTCGTGCCTCTATGCATGCCATCTCTTTAGCGTTCCTCCTTTTCCTTGCCCGGTTTTTCCCCGCCAGGTTTCGCCACGCCCTTCACATCCTCATCGAGCAATTCTTCCGGCTCCAGTCCCAAGCGCTGAATCGTCGCGCGGATCCGCGGCCATTCTTCCTGCAAAAAATTCTGCCGCTCGCTCTTCAGCAGCAGATCACTCGCGCCGGCCTTCACGAACATACCTAGTCCCCGCTTGCTCTCGACCAGTCCTTCATCCACCAATTCCTGATATCCCTTCAAAACCGTGAGTGGATTCACGCGGTAATCCGCTGCCACCGTTCTCACCGACGGCAGCGGATCACCTTCTTGCAGCACCCCATCCAAAATCATCGCAACAACCCGGTCTCGCAGTTGGCGATAAATCGGCTGGCTGTCGTTCCACTCAGTCTTCATTGCCGGTTCCGGATCCCTTTGCTTGGAAAAATGTGAACATGGCCCGCGAGACGCCGCTCCTGCTTATCTCCAACGGTCACCACTCTTGACGATGTAATTGACAAATACGTACCGCCACGGAATCAGCGGAAGCAGGATCACAACCATCGAAACGGCTTTGATGTCTTCCGCCATTGCCGCGGTGACCTGGTGCGCAGACCACACCGGATACGCAAATGCTATGAGATAGATCGCCTTCCAGACCACCTCGAACACCAGCACAGGCAGCATTTGCACGGGATACCGAAGCCCCAGTGCGGCGACCGCTCCGAGCCCGGCAAGCATCGCCACTTCCGCTCCATGTGTTATTGCGAAACCGTTTGAATGACGAATCACGGAAGGCCAGACAAATGCGCCCAATCCGCCGGCCATGATCAAATACGCCACTCGCAGCGTGTACATCCGGAACAGCGAAAGCTCCGCTGCCCTCGAAGGAGCTTCCGTTTGTGAGATTCGAATCGCCGCACTGCTCATACAATTTCTCCTTCTCTCTTCATTTCGCATTTCGCCAGATCGCGCGCTGAAAAACTCGTCCGTCGTGTCATTCCGCGGGCAGAACCTGCCCGCGGAATCTGCTTTTCGTCGGCCGCCTTCGAAAGCGGCTTACTTCGTCCGCGTCAGTTCCATGTGCGCGTGCATTGGCTTATCGCCGGGCTCCATATAGGTCCAATCTTCCGAATGATGACTCGCATCCACGATCGTGAAGACCGCGTGGTGCATGTGTCCGTATTCCGTTCCTCCCGCCACATCAAGAAAATCGAATTCCACCGTCCGCCCGTCGGCTGAGAGCTTCCCTGCCATCCGTGGCCGGTTCCCAGCGTCGCAATAATGCGTTAGCAACAGTCGCCCACTGTCCAGATAAAACATCGTCACGGGATGGTCCGGTCGGCCCTCTCCATACATTTCATGAACCAGCGCGTTCCCCATCGAGGTCACCCGAAACGAAATGTGCCCGCCCATGTTGTTCATCTCCGGGTGGTCCGCCACCGTTACCTTGCCCTCCCAATTCCCCTCCAACGTCTTCATCTTCTCAAACGATAGTTGCGCCTCTGTCTTTTGCGCCCCACCTTGTGCCCCGGCCTGCGCTCCCGCTTGGCCCAGACTGATCGTTACCACCGAAAAGATCACTGAAAAAAGTACCGCCAAAATCGTCTTCATGTGCATAACTCCTTAAATATCTATGTCTTGTGGACCGTTGGCTTGGCTATGCCCCAACTCTCGGCTAAGCCAAACTCAATCCCAAAATCTAGTGTTATAGTTAGCTATAACACTAACTCTGTGTCAAGTCTTTTTTTCGCTTTTCTTGCATGGCTCACTGCGAGTTGAGCTATCTTCAGCCCTTCAGACCGAAGGACTTTGGAGGGAAAATGCGCGGCAAATCGACGGACAGGTCAGCGATCTTCCTGGTGGGCTTGCTCGCCGCGTGTGTTCCCTCGATGAGCACCGCTCAAAACACCACCGACTACAAGTTGGTCACGAAACTCACTCTTGGGGGAGAAGGCGGCTGGGACTACTTTGACGTCGACCCAACCACCGGCCACATCTTCATCCCACGCGGCGATCATATTGTCGTCGTGGACCCGGCAGGGAGGCAGCTGGCCGACATCGCCGGCGTCCATGAAACACACGCCATCGTCTTCGCTCCCGAACTCAAGCGCGCCTTCCTCAGCGCGGAAGGTTCCGTCGCCGTCCTCGACATGGAAAAATTGCAGCCAGTCGGCGCAATCGATCTTTCAGGCAAAGACCCCGACGCCATTCTCTACGATGCCTCCACGAAACGCGTTTTTACGTTCAACGGCGGCGGCACTAAAGACGCAACCGCGATCGACACCGCCTCGGGCAAAGTCGTCGGAACCATCCCTCTCGGCGGCAAACCGGAAACCGCGCAGACCGACGGCGAAGGCCATGTTTTCGTAAACGTGGAAGACAAAGATCAGATCGTCGCTTTCGATTCGACAACTCTAAAAGTGTTGCACACCTGGTCCACCGCTCCCTGCAAGGATCCGGCCGGCATGGCGATTGACGTCGTACGCAAGCGGCTCTTCGTCGGTTGCCGCAATCAATTGATGGCCATGGTCGACTACACGAGCGGCAAAGTTGTCGCGACCGTCCCCATCGGCAAAGGCGTGGACGCCAATCGCTTCGATCCCGCAACCGGCCTCGCATTCGCCTCCTGCGGCGACGGCACCATCACGGTCGCCCACCAGGACGCGCCCGACAAATACACCGTCGTCCAAACCATCGCCACGCAAAAAGGCGCACGAACCATGACTCTCGACCCAAAATCCCATAACGTCTACACCGTAACTGCCGACTTCGGTCCTCCCCCGCCTGCCACGCCCGAGCATCCCCATCCCTGGCCTACAGTCATTTCCAAGACCTTCACTCTGTTGGTTTTTGGCCAGTAAGGCTTGCAGAACGGTGCTTGGTTCTAACCCAGCCAAACTATTCCCAGATTTCGACTCGACTGCGACAATCACAATTCAACTACTTTAAATCCTTTAGAGTCCGCACTTGCGCAAAACGGGCGAGGGGGTAACCCTCCTTTTCCAATTTTTCTTACCCTCTTATCCCCTTTCGCGATAAAAAGAGAGCGCACTCATCCGGTTTGTTCGCCGAGGAGCCATCATGCAGCGTAGTCTCTCGTCCCTTCTCAACCTCTACAATCCCGACAACCCGCTCGAAAAGGCCTGGACCATTCCTTCGCCCTGGTATTTCGATCCCGGCATCGCCCGTCTCGAACAGGAATCCGTTTTCGCCAACGCTTGGCAAGTCGCCGGCCGCCTCGGCCAAGTCGCCAACAAAGGCGATTTCTTCACCACGGATCTCGCTGGTGAACCCATCGTCGTCGCGCGCGGCGACGACAACATACTCCGCGCCTTTTACAACGTCTGCCGTCATCACGCCGCCGCCGTTGTCACCGAGCCGCAAGGCTGCGCCAAGAATTTCCGTTGCCCCTACCATGGCTGGACCTACGGCACCGATGGTGCCCTCAAAGGTATGGTCGAATTTGACGGCGTCTGCGATTTTGATCGTTCAAAGAACGGCCTCGTCCCCATCGCCGTCGACACCTGGGAAAATTTCGTCTACGTCAATCTCAACGGCAAAGCAACGTCGCTCCAGAATTTTCTCGGCAAAGTCCCCGAACTCGTCGCGCCTCTTCAACTCACCAGGAAACTTAAATTCTTCGACCGCCGCGTCTACACGCTGCAATGCAATTGGAAGGTTTATGTCGATAACTATCTCGACGGCGGCTATCACGTTCCGCACGCCCACAAAGGCCTCAGCAGCGTCATCGAGTACACCAGCTACACCATCGAAAATTTCGAGCGCTCCTGCCTGCAATCCAGTCCGCTCAGTTCCAGTTCCAAATCAAAGAAAGACGTCGCCGCCACGCGCCAGGGCCGCGCCTTCTATCTGTGGATCTATCCGAATTTCATGCTCAACGCCTACGAAGGGGTCATGGACACGAATCTGGTCATCCCGCTCGCCGTCGATAAATGTGCCGTCGTCTTCGACTACTATTTCTCTGACGTCAGCAAAAAAGCCGAAAAGAAAAATCAGGCTAGCGTCAAAGTCAGCGAAAAAGTTCAGGATGAGGACGAAGCCATCTGCGACTCCGTTCAGCGCGGCCTCGGCTCCCGCGCTTACGTCGCCGGGCGTCTCTCCGTCCGCCGCGAGGCTGGCGAGCATCTTTTCCACCGCCTGCTCCATGCCGACCTGACTCGCGGCATCGGCCATTCCGCGGCGGCAGACTGAACGGATATTGAATCGGACAACAGAATGTCATCACGCGGTTGGGGCCGCGCGATTGACGCTGTTTTGTGCGTCACTTATACTGTTGGTTCGCGTTGCAGGGAAAACGCACGCCGGTCTCGCCTCGTTGGCCCTGATCTGAATCAAGCGAAAAGTAAGAAAAGAGGATAGCCGCATGGCAGAAGCAACATGCCGCCGCGAACTGGAACTGGAAATCCCCGCGGAGGAAGTGTCGAAAGCGACGGATAAAGTAGCGAAGGAATTGATGCGCGTGGCACGCGTGCCGGGTTTCCGCCCAGGAAAAGCTCCGATCACATTGATCAAGAAGCGCTTTGCGGAAGAGATTAAAGGCGAAGTGCTGCAATCTCTCGTCCCCGAAACCGTGGAAAAGGCGGTGGCGGAGCAAAAACTGACGCCAGTTTCGCAGCCGCAAGTTGACAAGCTCGACTACAACGAAGGTCAAGCCGTGAAATTCCGCGCCGTGTTTGAAGTGCTGCCGGAATTTGAACTGGCGAATTACAAGAATCTCGAAATTGAAATGCCCTCGATGGAAATAACGGACGAAGACGTAGCCAAGGCACTCGAAGAAACCCGCGAGCGGGCGGCTGCATTTTCTCCGGTCGAAGGCCGGGCGGTGGAAAACAACGACTTCGTGCAATTGAAATTGATCGGAACTCCGGAAGGCGGCGGCGAACCGCTGCAAGCCGACAACGTGATGTGTCACGTCGGAGCGGAAGAAACGATGGAACCGTTCAACGAAAATTTGCGTGGCGCGAATGTTGGCGACCATAAGGAATTTGCCGTCGAATATCCGGCGGATTATCCGGACCAGAAATTGGCGGGAAAGAAATACAACTACGCGGCGGATGTGATCGGTATCAAGACGAAGAAACTAGCGGAACTGAACGACGAATTTGCGAAAGACGTGAGCGACGCAACTTCGCTCGACGAACTGAAGACGAAGATCAAAGAGAGCCTGGTGCATGAGCGGGATCACCGGCAAAAGGACTTGCAGCGCGAAAAAATCATCGCGGAGCTGATCAAGGTGAACGACTTCCCTGTCCCCGAATCGCTGGTCGAGCATCAGATGGATGCGCGGCTCGAACGGGTCGTGCGGTCGCTCGCGCAGCAAGGCGTCGACCCTCGCGCGGTAAATGTCGACTGGGTAACGCTGCGGAACCGGCAAGCGGAACGCGCCAAGGAAGACGTGAAGGCGGAATTGATCGTCGACAAGATAGCGTCGACCGAAAATATCGACGCGACCGAAGAAGACGTGAATCACGAACTCGAACACGCGGCGAGCCATAGTAACGAATCGGTGGAAGCAATTCGCGCTCGTTTGACAAAGCAGGGAGCGCTGGATAGGATGAAAGCGAAGCTGCGGAGTGACAAAACTCTCGACTGGCTCGCGCAGAATGCCAAGATTCGCACGGCGGCCGCAGCAGCAGGAAAATAACCAGGGCTCCTGCGAGCGCGTCCAAGAACAATCACACAAATGAAAAACTACGACGATTCCCAGTATCGCGCTACAACCCTCGTTCCGATGGTAGTGGAGCAGACGAGCCGAGGCGAGCGCGCCTACGACATTTATTCGCGGCTGCTGAAAGAGCACATCATCTTTATTGGAACGCCGATCGACGACCACGTGGCGAATCTGGCGACGGCACAGATGCTCTTTTTGCAGGCGGAAGATCCGGAAAAAGACATCCAGCTGTATATCAACTCGCCGGGCGGTTCGATCACGGCGGGATTCGCGATTTACGATACGATGCAGTTCGTGAAGCCCGACGTGGTGACGACTTGCGTGGGCCAAGCGGCGTCGATTGCAGCGGTTTTGCTGGTAGGTGGCGCGCCGAAGAAGCGCTTCGCACTGCCGAACGCGCGGATTCTGATTCACCAGCCGTGGATGAGTGGCCTCGGTGGTCAAGCGACCGACATTGATTTACACGCGAAAGAGATTTTGCGGATGCGGACGACGATCAACCAGATTATCGCCAAGCACAGCGGCCAGGCGGTTGAGCGGATCGAAAAGGACGTCGAGCGCGATTACATCATGAATCCCGAACAGGCGAAGGAATACGGGATGATTGATGAGATTATTTACAAGCATAAGTAGGGATGCGGATTGGGTGAGTTCAGACGGTAGCGATGAGGTTGAAACCCAGCCAATATCCCTCCGCTCGGTAGCCCGGCATGCGCCCTTCGATGGAAGAGGGCGCAATGCAAGAAAAAACCGGCTACTCCGGCCGAGATGATAGATTTTAGGTTGGCAGCGGGCCTAATGAACGACAAGCGGGAAAGTGCGGCTAGGTAAATAGTTAGTGGATTGCTGATCGGGATTTACGGGACAAAGTTCTGTAGGGTCTAATGTTCCAAACAGTTAGTAGCGCTTCCGGTTTTCGCGTTTGGTACAGGGAACGAATCAGCCTAGAATGAGGGATAGAGACTCCGGCTAAAGTTCGGCGGAGGCGAGGCCTTCACACCAGTGAAAAAGTACACCACAGACGAGCCGTTACGCTGTTCCTTCTGCCACAAAACGCAGGAACAGGTGGAAAAGCTGATCAGCTCGCCTTCGGACTACCCACGGGCGTACATCTGCAACGAGTGCGTCAACGTCTGCCAGACGATTCTGGAAGATGAAAAGCGTGAGCAAGCGACCTCGCCGACGAAGCGGCTTCCACGCCCGCCGGAGATCAAACAGTTCTTGGATGCGTACGTTATCGGGCAAGACCGCACGAAAAAGAAATTAGCGGTCGCGGTTTATAACCACTACAAACGGATTATTTTGAACAAGCAGCCGGGCGACGTGGATTTGAGTAAATCCAACATTATGCTGATCGGGCCGACGGGAACCGGCAAAACGCTTTTGGCGCAGACACTTTCGCGGATGCTGGAAGTTCCCTTTGCAATTGTGGACGCGACGACACTGACCGAGGCAGGCTACGTCGGCGAAGACGTGGAAAACATTATTTTGAAGTTGCTGCAAGCAGCCGATGGCGACGTGCAGAAGGCGCAGACCGGCATCATTTATATAGACGAGATCGACAAGATTGCGAAGAAGGATGAGAACCCTTCGATTACAAGGGACGTGAGCGGCGAAGGCGTGCAGCAGGCGCTACTGAAGATTTTGGAAGGCACCGTGGCCAATGTGCCCCCGCAGGGTGGACGCAAGCATCCGCACCAGGAATTTACGGCAGTAGATACGACCAACATCCTGTTTATCTGCGGCGGAGCGTTCGTGGGCTTGGAAAAGATTATCGAGAAGCGCGCCGGCAAACGGTCGCTGGGTTTTCATACGGAACAAGCACCGACCAGCGCGCAGAAGCGGAACACGCAACTTCTCGAACAGGTGCAGCCGACGGATTTGATTCGCTACGGATTGATTCCGGAATTTGTGGGCCGGTTGCCGGTTGCGGGCGTGATGAGCGATTTGGACAAGGGCGCGCTCGTAAAGATTCTGACAGAACCCAAGAATGCGCTGCTGAAGCAGTATCAGCGCCTTTTTGAGTTTGAAAATGTGCGGCTGCGGTTTACGGATGATGCGATAGAGACGGTGGCCGAGCTGGCATTGGCCCGCAAAGTGGGCGCGCGCGGTTTGCGGATGATTTTGGAAGATTTGATGCTGGAGCTGATGTATCACCTGCCGATGCAGCAGCGTAAGGTGAAGGAATTTGTGGTGACCGCGGACATGGTGCGCGGCCACGAGATCAATTGGAGTTTGCTCGAAAAAGCGGGATAAGTGCGAAGGCATCCGCCTCGGAAGGCGGCCGCTACAAAAAGTTTTTGGCGGAAGTTCAGGGGCCTGAATGTTTACTCGAGAAAAGCAGGAAATGAAGCGCGTACCGATGATGCCGGTGCGGGACATGGTTATTTTCCCGCAGCAGATGACGCCGTTCATCGTGGGACGCGAAGCGAGTGTGCGCGCGCTGGAAGAAGCGTTGGCGGGCGACAAGAAGATTTTTCTTTCGACGCAGCACGACGCGTCGGTGGATGATCCAAAGCCGGAAGAGATTTACGCGGTCGGGACGCTGGCCAACATTGTGCAGAGCGTGAAGCTGCCAGACGGAAACATAAAAGTTTTGGTGGAAGGCGTGGAGCGGGCGCGGGCGGTTTCCGTGGCGACGGAAGAAGGATTTTTCCGGGCGACCGTGCGGCTATTGAGCGCGCGGGTCGAACCTTCGCCGCAAGTGCAGCAGGTCGTCGAGAAGACGGTCAACCTGTACGAACAATTTATCAAGCTGTCGCAGAGCCTGAATTACGACACGATGATTGCCGCGGCGCGAGTGGACGATCCAGCGCGGCTTTCCGACACGATTGCAGCGAATTTGCAGCTCCCCGTGGATGAAAAGCAGGATTTGCTGGAGACGGTGGATCCGCTGGAGCGGCTGAACCGCATCGGCGACATTCTGGAGATTGAGCTCGAGAAGTTGAATGTGGACCGCAACATCAATACGCGGGTAAAGCGGCAGATGGAGCGGGCGCAAAAAGAGTACTACCTGAATGAGAAGTTGAAGGCGATTCAGAAGGAGCTCGGCCGCGGCGAAAAGAGCGAGCTGGACGAGCTGAAAAAGAAATTGGATTCGGCAGGAATGCCGAAGGAAGTTCACGAAAAGGCGACTGCGGAACTAAAGCGGCTGGAATTGATGCCTCCGATGTCCGCGGAATCGACCGTGAGCCGGAATTACCTGGATTGGTTGCTGGCAGTGCCCTGGAAGAAACGTTCGAAAGAGATTCGCGACATCAATGCGGCGGAAGAGATCCTGGACAAGGAACACTACGGTCTGGACAAGGTGAAGGACCGGATTCTGGAGTTTCTCGCGGTGCGGCAACTGGTCAAGAATCCGAAAGGCTCGATTTTGTGCTTCGTCGGTCCGCCAGGCGTCGGCAAGACTTCCTTGGCGATGTCGATTGGGCATGCGACGGGACGGAAGTTTGTGCGCGTGTCGCTCGGCGGCGTGCGTGACGAAGCGGAAATTCGCGGCCACCGGCGGACGTACATCGGCGCGCTTCCCGGCCAGATTATTCAAATGATGAAAAAGGCGGGCACGACGAACCCGATTTTCGTTCTGGATGAAGTGGACAAGATGTCCACGGACTTCCGAGGCGACCCGTCGGCGGCGTTGATGGAAGTGCTGGACCCGGAATTGAACCACGCGTTCACGGACCATTATCTGGACGTCGAGTACGACCTTTCGAAAGTGATGTTTGTCTGCACGGCGAACGTGCTGCACACGATTCCGCAGCCGTTGCAAGACCGTATGGAAATTTTGCGGCTTCCAGGCTACACGGAAAAAGAAAAACTGGAGATTGCGAAGCGGTTTCTGGTCAAGCGGGCGCTGGAAGCGACAGGTTTGAAGGCAGAGAACCTGAGCTTCACGGACGAGGGCTTGCTGCACATCATCAGGCACTACACGCATGAAGCGGGTGTGCGAAACCTGGAGCGCGAGATTCAGAACATCGCGCGGAAGATGGCGCGCAAGGTCGTATCAGAAAAAGATGGCGTGAAAGTGGAGATCACCGCGACAAATGTGAACGATTTCCTCGGCGTGCTGAAGTACCGCGAATTCTGGCTGGAGAAGCACAACGAAATCGGATTGACGACGGGATTGGCCTGGACCGAAGTAGGCGGGTCGGTGCTGGTGACGGAAGCCGCGATCATGGAAGGCAAAGGCCGGCTGACCCCGACGGGGAAACTCGGCGAAGTGATGCAGGAATCGGCGCAAGCGGCGATGAGCTACATTCGTTCGCGGTCGGCGACGCTGGGGCTGCCGAAGGATTTCTACCGCAACATTGATATTCACCTGCATGTGCCGGAAGGCGCGATTCCGAAGGACGGGCCGTCGGCGGGCATTACGATTTGCACCTCGATTGCGAGCGCGCTAACGAGGATTCCGGTGCGTTGCGACGTGGCGATGACGGGGGAAATCACGTTGCGGGGCAAGGTTCTGCCGATTGGCGGGTTGAAAGAAAAATTATTGGCCGCCCATCGAATGGGCTTGCGTACGGTACTGATTCCGAAGGACAATGAGAAGGACCTGGCGGACATCCCGCAGGAGATCCTCTCCAGTCTCACGGTACACCTAGTCGAGACGATGGATGAAGTGCTGCAGATAGCTCTTGAGAGGCCGATTGTGCCCACAGAGCACGCCGCGGTTGCGCCTGTAGCCGAACCGTTTGTGGCTGGCGCCGAGAAAGACACGAGTTTGACCAACTAAAGGCAGCGAAGTGCAGTTGCGGTTCGGTCTTCGGGGGAACCGCTGCACGAAGTCAGAGCACAGCGCTGAGTGTGGTTGGTCGTAGTTCAGTTTGCCCCTCCTGGCCGGTTCTTCCCTGGAACTGCCAGCGCGGTGCATCATCCCGTGCAATCCAAAATCTCGAACAATCTACGAAACTAAAGTTAAGGACATATGGCGAAAGAAACAGCAGAGAACAGCAAAGAAATAAGCATCAGCCTAGCTGAGCTGAAAGAAAAGAACATCACGGACCTCGCGAAGATCGCGAAGGAGTTGAATGTTCCAGGCGCGAGCGGCATGCGGAAGCAGGAGTTGATTTTCCAAATCCTGCGGGCGCAGACAGAAAAGAGCGGGCTAATCTTCTCGGAAGGCGTGCTGGAATGTTTGCCGGACGGATTCGGCTTTCTGCGCGCGCCGGAATACAACTATTTGCCCGGGCCGGACGATATTTATGTGTCGCCGTCGCAGATTCGCAAGTTCGATTTGCGGACGGGCGACACGGTGAGCGGACAAGTACGGCCGCCGAAGGACGGCGAGCGGTACTTCGCGTTGATCAAAGTGGAAGCGGTGAATTTTGAAGATCCGGAAGTTGCGCGAAACAAGATTTTCTTCGACAACCTGACGCCGCTCTATCCGCAGGGCCGGCTGAAGATGGAAACGACAAAAGAAAACATGACGGGGCGCGTGTTGGATCTGCTGAATCCCATCGGCAAAGGCCAGCGGGGATTGATCAACGCTCCGCCACGCACCGGCAAAACGATGATGCTGCAGTCGATCGCAAATTCAATCACGACGAACCATCCGGAAGTGGCCCTGATCGTACTGTTGATTGACGAGCGTCCGGAAGAAGTGACGGACATGCAGCGGACGGTGAAGGGCGAAGTAATCAGCTCGACGTTCGATGAAGCACCACAACGGCACATTCAAGTTGCCGAAATGGTTTTGGAGAAAGCGAAGCGGTTGGTGGAGCACAAGCGCGACGTGGTGGTGCTGCTGGATTCGGTGACGCGTCTGGCGCGCGCGTACAACGCGGTGACACCGCCGTCGGGCAAAGTGCTGTCGGGCGGTATCGATGCGAACGCACTGCAGCGGCCGCGGCGATTCTTTGCGGCGGCGCGGAACGTGGAAGAGGGCGGTTCGCTGACGATCATTGCGACAGCCTTGATTGACACCGGCAGCCGCATGGACGACGTGATTTTCGAAGAGTTCAAAGGGACCGGCAATATGGAAATTTATCTCGACCGGAGGCTCGCGGATAAGCGCGTGTTCCCGGCAATCGATATTCAGCGCTCCGGAACACGTAAGGACGAACTGCTACTGCCCGCGGACGAATTGAGCCGCGTGTGGGTATTGCGCAAAGTGCTGAGCCCGCTGTCGACGGTGGAAGCGATGGAACTGCTGCTGAGCCGGCTGACAAAGTCGAAGTCGAACATGGAATTTCTGGCGTCGATGTCGGCGCCAACGTAAGAAACGCCAAGTAACGGCGCCCGCTAGCGGACCGCTCCCCCCTGAGCACCGAACCCCACGCCGAACAGTGCACGCCACTGGACGGAGGCGGACAGGTGTACGAACGGCTCATCGCAAGACAACCGATTCTGAACGACAAGCTGAAGCTTGCCGGTTACGAGTTGCTTTTTCACGCGCAGGACGACGATCGCGCGGGGGCGAGCCGGACAGCCATGTCGCAACTGATTCTTCCAGCACAATGCTCTTCGATTGGAACGCGCTTGTGGATGGCGCAAGCGCGTACGTTAATTTCGGCGCGGAAGAGATTGAGAATGGCGCGGCGCCGCCGCTGCCGAAAGAGCGAACGGTAATCGAGATACCTCCCACACTGGATTTCACTGAAGAAGCGGCGTTGCCGGAGTGCCACGTGCAGGCGTCGGAGAAGGCGTCGATTTTGGTTTGAGTGCGCAATTTCGGCTTCAGCAAGATGAAAAACGCGGCAGTGGCTTGGCCGGCATTGCTCCCGGTGACCGCCTGCCGCGTTTTGATTTTGCGCGGGACTCGCGCTTTTGCTGAATTATTCGGCGGATTCCGGTTCGGTCGCGGCGATGTAATCCACGATGCGTTCGGACCAGCCGTCAATATGCGTCCAGCCATTGCCGTAGCTGACGCCGTGCTGGTACGGCGCAACGTTTACGACGTACGCCTTCGGCGTCCACGCGGGAGCAATCCCGTCGTGAGACTGTTCGTCGGTGATGACGATGACGCGGTCAAGCTTTTCCCAACCACGCTTATCGCGGAGCTCTTCAAGCGCACGCTTCAGATAGGTCGAAGAGTGCGTCTGCGAGGTTACGATGGAGTCGCGAAGTGCGAAGCCACGGCGTGGAGGAATCGTCACGCACTTTTCCGAAAAGGTCGCGGCTTCGAACTCGGCCGCAACTTCGCGGAGAAGAATGGCGAGGCCCGCGGCCGCGTCGATGCGCGTCGGTTCGCCCTTGCGGGCGAGACCCCCGTCCATTGAACCGGAGACGTCGACGAGCAGCCCGGTCGAACCGGGAAGCTTTTCGAATCCGGTGATGCCCTTGAGCATGGCCTTCTCGATCGCGTCCTCAAGCTTGGGGGCGTAACGCGCCGCCGTCACGAAACGGAACGGAAGCGCGCGAGCAATTCCCTTCTCGAGGCGCGCCGCGATGAGCTTCGGATCCACGCCGGACGCAAGCATCAGGCGAAGATTGCGAAGCGCGGCCATTCCGTCGAGCTTCTCTTCGCGAAGCAGGCGCTCCCAGGTCTCGCGCTTGTCCTTCCCTGCGGACAAGGCAACCTCCCAAGTGTCGGGAGATTCGAGCGTGTTCTCAACGAGACGCTTCCAGAGAGCGGCCTGCTCGGCGTTGATCGGCTTGGCGTGGCTGAGAAAGAGCACGTCGCGGAGCTTCACGACACCGTCGCGGTTGTATTTCGCGAGCTGGTAGGCGTCAAACTTCGTGAACGCCTTGGCGAGCCCGCGCTTTACACCGGCGGACAGAGGCTGCTTGCGCGGAGTCCAGTAGAGCGCGACGAACTCACCGAGTTCGTCGGCACGCCGGATGACGCGATCGAGCGTTTCCGCAACGAGCGTTCCGGCTCCCTTGCGGCGAGCAAGCTCGCGGACAAGGAAGAGAGGAACATGGCGAAGCTGCATCTTCTCGCGTGCTTCGACGGCAAGCGCAGCGACGTCTTCAGCCTTGTTCTTCGTTACGAGGTCGGCGACGCGCTCGGTGATCTTGCTGCCCTTTTCGTAGAAGGTGTCTTCCCAAAGCAGGCAGGTGAGCACGGTGCGCCGCAGTTCGAGCCGCGGATTGACCTTCTGCGCGGTTGCTCCTTCATGAGTATTTACGTGCATTGACGCGCGAGTTCCGCTCGGGAACAGGCGCTTCCATACGTTCAGCTTTGCCATCGTTGTTTCTCTCCTTTCCGCGGCATGCCTTGCGGCGATGCTCGCATTTCAAACAAATTTGCTGGACGGGAACAGACGGCCAGAGTGTGTGGCGCTCTACCACTGAGCTACTGGCCCGCCGCGAGGACTGAATCCGCCCTCGAATTGGTGGACCAAGTGAGATTCGAACTCACAACCTCCCACTACTGAGGCGAAGTAACCCTGTCCCTCACCACGTCCAGTTCACATACGACGGGCCAAAAGGCCCTACGACGGCACGGCCCGAGACGGCGAAGCCCGGTGCCATCGGAAAACGAATTGGCCACCTGCTGGTCTTGCGCACTTCCCCGCGAACTTCCAACCACTGGTCCAGCTCCTCCCGGTAAGCAAACACGGTGGAACGCTTGCGGTGGAGAAGTCGGTGAACAGGCATGGCCTCGTGTCGCTCCCACCGCTGAGCGCAGCGAGTGGAACGACGCAGGTGCGCTGCGATCTCCTTCCAGCAATCCAGGCGACCGACCCGGCGAGGATCGCTCGCAGGAAGGGCTGCGGGAATCGCAGAACCCGATTTGACAAGTACAGTGCTCATATTTTTAGCTATCGCTTAACGGTCCATTTTTCTTCACCCTTGGATTTGGCCCCTCACCTTTAAACATTTCCGGGAGGAAAATCGAGCAGAGTAGCGGGACCACAGCCCCGCGTCGTGTGACAGACGAAGTAACTCGGCCCTGCGCCATCCCGGAATTTCGTTCCAGTGGGAACAAACGGCGCGCGTGTTTTTTTTGAGCTACCGTCCCTTTCGAGACAGGCGAGCGTCGAACTCGCATCCTCTCCGGCTTGCGCCGGAGCGCTCTACCGAAGTAACGCGCACCTACACCACACTGGAATATTTTTGTGGCGGGAATCGGCGGCCCGAATGTTTTTGACCATTGCTCTGCCAATTAAGCTACAGCGACTTACGTCGCCGGCGGGATTCGAACCCGCAACCGGTGGTTCCGACAGAATCCGTGCCTTCACCACGCCACAAATTTGTGAACGTTCATCTCCTGAAAAATTGCAAACAAAATAAAAGCCGAAAAAAACACCGATCTAAAGATCGGCCACTACGAAAACCTCCGTTTGCGCACACCAGTAGTACTACTCCATAAACCCGGATCTTTTTACCGGACGCCCCGCGGAACAAATGCCGGGAGGAACTGGCGTTCACAGTTCGCGGGATTCGAACCCGGGCCCTTGCGGGAACCGTGTCGAACTATCCGGGAACTACACCATCCCGGGACAAAGTCCCGCGACAGAAAACGTTGAAAAGAAACGATTTAGAAGGATTTTGCTACGGTCGCGCAAACCAGCAGAGCACGCGACCGACTCGCCTTGGCATCGTTCCAGTTAGGTTGTAGTCGTCGTGTTGCATCTCTGCCTTTCACGCCCAGTGAGGATTCCAGAAAACGGAAAACAACTGAGGTAACGTGAAGGTAAATGGGATTCGGTTTTCTGTCAAGCAGTTTTTGAAGAAACGCGAAGAAATATGGGAATTTCCGCTAAGTGATTGATTTCATTGGATTGCTCAGCGCAATTTTTGCTGAACGATCCACGCTTTGACGTGAGTTTCGAGAATGTTCAGCGGCACGGCGCCGTTTTCGAGTACGGCGTCGTGGAATTTGCGTTTGTCGAATTTTGCGCCGAGTTCTTTTTCGGCGAGCGAACGGAGTTCGCGAATCTTGAGCTGGCCGATTTTGTAAGCGAGGGCCTGCCCGGGCCAAGCGATGTAGCGATCAATTTCGACGGTAATGTCCTGATCGGTTTTTCCGGTGTTGTCCTTAAAAAACTGAATGGCTTGATCGCGCGACCAACCCATGGAGTGCATTCCGGTGTCGACGACGAGACGAACGGCGCGCCACATTTCGTACGTGAGCTGGCCAAATTTCGAGTACGGGTCTTTGTACAGGCCGAGATCTTCGCCGAGGCTTTCGGCGTACAGCCCCCAACCTTCGACGAAAGCAGAGTAGCCGACGTGGCGGCGGAATTCGGGGACGTCGTCGAGCTCCTGCCCAAGCGAGATTTGGAGGTGATGGCCGGGAACGGACTCATGGAGGGAGAGGGCTTCCATTTCCCACTTGGGACGTGCGTGAAGATTATAAGTGTTCACGAAATAGTAGCCCGGACGGGCTGCGGCAGGCGCGCCCGGCTGATAGTAAGCGGTGGTCTGCGAAGGAGCTTTGAAATCGGGAATAGGAGTGACGCCGTATGGATTGCGTGGGAGCTTGCCAAATTCCTTGACGAGCTGCGGATCGACAGACTTCGCAATGACTTTGTAAGCGTTGACGAGGTCTTCGGGCTTGTCGAAATAGAATTGCGGATCGGTGCGAAGAAAGTCGGTGAAATCGTGGAAACTGCCTTTGAAGCCGGAAGAAGCGATGAGCTTTTCCATTTCGGCTCGGATGCGTTTGACCTCGGCAAGACCGATTTCGTGAATTTGCCGGGCATCGAGATTTGTGGTGGTTTGCCAGCGAATATGAAATGCGTAGGCGGCAGCGCCGTTGGGCAGCGCGGTGGCAGAGATGGCTCCACGGCAGGTAGGAATGTACGTGTTCGTGACGTAGTCGTGGTAACCCATGACGGCGGGGAGCACCGATTTTGCGTAGATTTCAGCGGCGCGTTGCTTGAGGCGCGCGCGGTCCGATTCGGAAACGCCGGCGGGAAATTTGTTGAAGGGCTCGAGGAGAGCGCTTTTGAATGGATCCGGGGGCGCGAGGTCCGTGATTTGCTTTGGGACATCGCGCATGATGATTTTCGGAGGAGAGAAACCTTTCTTTAGGCCCTCTTCGAGAAGCGTGCGATTTTGCTCGAAGGCCAGCGGCAGGGCTTCGAGGCGGGCGAGTATGTCTTCGTAATCGGCGACCGTTTCGGCCGGCATACTCGCAAGTGTTCCGGCGGCGCCTTGCGGGATGCCGCCCATCTGGCTTAGCGGCAGAAAGGCGTTGTGTGGAACAACATTGCGAAACGGAAAGGGATCGTCGCCGAATTGAAGGCCGTCTTCGCTGGTTTGCAACAGATCGAGATAAAGGTCGTAGTTAAGCTGCTCGGATGGAGGCAACGCGGCACGGTCAATCTTTTTGAGAGTAGCGAGACTGTCGCGGAGATGATTGCGGCGCGCTTCGAGGGCGGCAGGAGAATTGTCCGACCACTTACGATTGAACCGGCGTTCGCCAACGCTGGTGGCGAATTCAGGATATTCGGCAAGCCATTGTTGCCAGTCAGCGTCGAGATAGGAACGGAAGTTTCTTGCGGCTGCGATCTGTGAAGGAGCGGGCGAGGATTGCGCGACGATTCCGAGCGGCAGGAAAAGAAGACTTCCGGCGGACGCGCCGAGCACGAGAAGAACGCTACGCATTTCCTTTCCCTCCTGCGGCCTTGGTGATTTCCGATTCGCGTTCGCGCGCGAGCATGATGATGAGGCCGGCGGTTTCTTCGATATCCATGGCGGTGTTGTCGATGAGCACGGCGTCTTTCGCGCGGATAAGAGGAGAGACTTTTCTTTCGCGGTCACGTTTGTCGCGCTCGTGAACTTCCTCAAGGACTTGCTCGAACGTCAGGTGCTCGCCTTTTTCTTCGTGCTCCTTGCGGCGGCGCTCGGCGCGGGTTTCTGGAGCAGCTTCGAGGAAGATTTTTAGTTCGGCGTTGGGGAAGACGACCGTGCCGATGTCGCGGCCCTCCATGACGACGCCGCCACCCGCGCCCGCACGTTGCTGCTGGGCGACGAGAAGTTCGCGGACTTTAGCGACGGTGGCGACCTGGGAAGCGGCTTGCGCGACCTCTGGCGTGCGAATGGCTTGTGTGACGTCAAGGCCATCGAGGACCACTTGATTTTTGACGCCTTCGGCGAGCAGATCCGGCGGAGTTGGTTTCAGCTCGATTTGTGTTTCGGCAGCGAGTTGTTCGAGCTCTTTCGTTGAAGTGAGGGCCAGGCCGTTGTCCTGAAGCGCTTTGAGCGCGAGCGCGCGGTACATGGCGCCCGAATCGAGGTAAACATAACCGAGTATCTGCGCGACTCGCTGAGCGACACTGCTTTTGCCGGAGCCGGCTGGGCCGTCAATGGCGATTGTGAGTCTGCGTGAAATCGATTGCGGTGAGTTGGCGTTCGATGGACTTTTATCCGTCATTGGTCAGCGGGCGTATTGTAATTCATCTTCGCCGAAGCGTAGTCCCTTACTGGGTAAACAGGAATGGCTGTGCCACTAAAATCCCATAATGTTGTAGCCGCAGTCGACGTAAATAGTTTCACCGGTGATGCCGGAACCGCCGGGCGAGAGAAGGAACGCGGCGGTGGCGCCGACTTCGCCGGCGTCAACATTGCGGCGGAGCGGCGCACGTTCGGCGTGGCCCTTGAGCATGTCGCCGAGGCCCGAGATGCCGCGTGCGGCGAGCGTTTTGAGTGGACCCGCGGAGACGGCGTTGACACGAATATTCTTCGGGCCGAGGTCACTGGCGAGATAACGGACGCTGGCTTCAAGCGCAGCCTTTGCAACGCCCATGACGTTGTATTTGGGCACGACTTTTTCGGCGCCAAAGTAGCTTAGCGTAACGACTCCGCCACCTTCGGTCATGAGCGGCGCGGCGCCGCGAGTGACAGCGATAAGCGAATAGACGCTGATGTCGTGTGCGACGCGGAAGCCTTCGCGCGACGTGTTGACGAATTCGTTTTTGAGATCTTCGGCGTGCGCAAAAGCAACGCTGTGCACAAGACCATGCAAAGTGCCGTAGCGCGATTTCAGCTTTTCGAACAGCGTGCTGATTTGTTCGTCGCTCGAGACGTCGCACATGAACCCGGTTGAACCGGGCAGATCGGTGATGAGATCTTTGGCTTCCTGTTCGAGGCGCTCGTTTTGATAAGTGATGGCGAGCTGCCAGCCATCGGCGTGAAGTTTCTGCGCGATGGCCCAGGCGATGCTGCGCTTGTTGGCCAGGCCGAAGATGACTGCGGTTTTTTGCGAATCGCTCATGCGTTTCGTCTCCGTGAACTAAATTCGGTGAAAGGCGCGTTCAATTTCTCTTATGGAATAGCGCAGGACGACCGGGCGGCCGTGTGGGCAGCTCATAGGACAATCGGTCTTGGCGAGCGCGTCGAGAAGCCATTCCATTTTTGTGTGGTCAAGCGGCATGTTTATTTTGATGGCGGCGTGGCACGCGGTCGATGCGGCGATCTTGGCCTGCAGTGTTTCGATCGAGACAGCGGCGTTTTCGCGATCGAGGCCGTCGAGAATTTCGGTGAGCAGTTTTTCGGCGTCCGGGGTCTGCACTCCGGCTGGAACGGATTGGATGGCGACGCTGCGCGGCCCCATGGGTTCGACTTCGAAACCGTTAGCGGACATTTCTTCCGCGATTTTCTCGAAGATGACGATCTGGCGAGGGGAAAGTTCGAGAACGAGCGGCATGAGCATGCGCTGCGATTCGACTTTGCCGGCGCGGCGCGCGGCGAGGTGCTGTTCGAACAGCACGCGTTCATGAGCGACATGCTGGTCGACAATCCAGAGGCCTTCGCCGTTGACGGCAACGATGAAACTGGAACTCACTTGGCCAAGCGGCTTTAAATCACGAATCTGGTCGGGATACGGGAGAGATGCCGGGGCGGCCGCGTTTGCGGGTGCGAAATTTCCGGCCCAGGTGGAGGACGGCGCGGCAGGCGCCACGGCGGACGCGAAACCGCCGGTGGATTCGAAGGTGAAACGCTGCGCGACCGGTTGAAGAGGTGCATTCGAAAGATCGAAACCGCCTCCGTCAGAGCCAACACCCGAGCCGAAGCCGATTTCTTCTACCGCCGGAATCATGGCGCGAGGAATTCCGGATTCGACGGGAGCAGGAGTGATGCCACCGCTGAATGATGTCCCATTGGCGGTTGGCATCGAATTGCCGAACGAAGATGGTGCGGCGGCAGCGGCGGCGAAGCTGGCGACGGGCCGGGCGTTCACGAGGGCCTGACGAATTGAGTCGCGCGTGAAGTCGTGAACGAACTGCGAGCGGCGGAAGCGGACCTCGATTTTCTTCGGGTGAACGTTGACGTCGACTTCGTCATAGGGCATTTCGAGGAAGAGCAGCGTGGCGGGCGAGATGGCGTGCGGATGAATGTTTCGATAGGCTTCGTGGATGGCGTGGAGTATTAGTTTGTCGCGGACGAGGCGTTTGTTCACGAAGATGTAGATGCCGCTGGAATTCGTGCGCTGGACTTCGGGGCGAGAAGTGAAACCACTGATCGTGAGCGTGGCGTTTTCCTCGCCGCGTTCGAGCGCGGGTTCGGTGATGGCGGAGCGGAACGGCGCGGAGACGGGCGGAAGTTCGACGAGTTCATCGAGCGCCTGGCGGCCGAAGAGTTGATAGACGCGATCGGCGAGTTTTTCTGCGGGTGGGCAATCGATGATGGATTGCGTTGGCGTGGTGAGGACGAATTGCTTGCCGGGATTGGCGAGAGCGTAGTGGGTGACGAGCGAAGCGATGTGGCCGAGCTCAGTGGTGTCTGACTTCAGGAATTTGCGGCGGGCGGGGACCGAGTAAAAAAGATCGGCGACGCTAATGGTTGTGCCAGCGGGCAGGCCCGCTGGCTTTACGCTGACGAGTTTGCCGCTGGCAAATTCGACGCGGGTGCCTTCGGCTTCGGCCGCGTCGCGCGTTTCGAGAAGCAGGCGCGAGACGGCGGCGATCGTGGGCAAAGCTTCTCCGCGAAAACCGAGCGTGGCGATGGAGAGAAGATCGTCGGCGGTGCGGAGTTTGCTGGTGGCGTGGCGTTCGAAGGCGAGCAGCGCGTCGTCGTGCGCCATGCCGTGGCCGTCGTCGATGACGCGAATCATTCGGCGGCCACCGGATTCGGTTTCGACACGAATGGTTTTTGCGCCGGCGTCGAGCGCGTTTTCGAGAAGTTCTTTTACGACGGAAGCGGGACGCTCAACCACTTCGCCAGCGGCGATCTTGTTGGCGACAGCTTCCGGAAGTATGCGGATACGAGACATATCTGCGTGTAAATGGCTAAGTTTTCAAGCGCGTTTTCTCTTGCGCATCAAAAACTGTATCAGGCTCCTAAGACCAAAACCGATCGAAATGAACGCACAGATGCCAGAGCCAAACATCAGCGGCAAACTAACTTGCTTGACGTCCTGCGATTCGGCGATCATCGCAGAAACAAAGAAAACTCCGCATATGCCACCGAACATGATGAACTTATCTTTCCGGTATTGCCAAGCTGCTGCGGCCATGAACGCGACTAGCGCGAAATATCTGAACGCCGAGTTTTGGCTGTTGCTCATGAAGGGTTAGATCAATCGTTCTTGATGGCGATGCCGAGTTGGTCGAGTTGGACAGTGTCGACTTCGCTCGGCGAATCGGCCATTAAGTCCTGGGCTTTGGTGGTTTTGGCGAAAGCGATGACTTCTCGGATGGACGTTTCGCCGGCGAGCAGCATGACGACGCGGTCGATGCCGAGAGCGATGCCGCCGTGCGGCGGCGTACCGTAGGTGAGGGCGTCCAAGAAAAAGCCGAAGCGGCGGCGAAGTTGTTCTTCGCTGAGGCCGAGGGCTTTGAACAGGCGCTCCTGAATGTCCTGGCGATGAATTCGAATGCTGCCAGAGCCGAGTTCGTAGCCGTTCAAAACGAGGTCGTAGCCTTTCGAACGAACTTCCCATGGCGCGGATTCGAGCTTCTCAAGGTCTTCATCCACGATGCCGGTGAACGGATGCTGGGCGCTGACCCAGGTTTTGTCGGTTTCGCTCCATTCAAAGAGCGGGAAGCCGGTGATCCATAGAAATTTCCACTGGGTTTTGTCGATGGCACCGAGGGCTTCGCCAAGTTGCAAGCGGAGTTGGCCGGCGACGAGCGCAGCGGACTCGGTGCCTTTGATTTGCTCTTTGGCGGAGACGGCGACGACGAGGTCGCCTGTTTTCGCACCGCAAGCTTCGGCCAGCTTCTTTACGTTTTCGGGGCCGATCAGCTTTTCGACGGTTGAGGTGGTACCTTCCGGAGCAAGCTTTACGAAATAGGCGCCGCGGGCGCCGAGCGATTTGGCTTTTTCGGTAAGCTCGTCGAGTTGCTTGCGCGAATAACTTGCTCCGCCGGGAGCAGCGAGTGCGAAAACGTTGCCTTCGATTTGGAGTTTCGTTTTCGCTTCATCAGGAAAGCACGAAGTAACTTCGTGCAGCTCCATTCCGAAACGGAGGTCGGGTTTGTCGCTGCCGTACTTGCGAATGACTTCCTTGTAGAGCATGTGCGGGAAAGGCGCGGTCGTTTTGATCCCGGCCGCGGCGCAAGCGTTCACCATCACTTTTTCGATGACGCCAAAAATATCTTCCTGGCGCGGAAACGACATTTCCAGGTCGAGCTGCGTGAATTCGAGCTGGCGATCGGCACGCTGGTCTTCGTCGCGGAAACATTTGACGATCTGGAAATAGCGATCAAGGCCGGCGATCATCAGGATTTGTTTGAAGATTTGCGGCGACTGCGGCAACGCGTAGAACTGGCCGTGATGAATACGGCTGGGCACTAGGAAGTCGCGTGCGCCTTCAGGCGTGGAGCGCGTGAGCATCGGCGTTTCGACTTCAAGGAACCCCATTTCGTCCATGGTGCGGCGGATTTCAAGAATGATTTTATGGCGCAGCGCGAGATTGGCGTGCGGTTTCGGACGGCGCAGATCTAGATAGCGGTAGCGCAGGCGAGTCTCTTCCGCGACGTTAACGTGCTCTTCAACTTGGAACGGCGGTGTTTTCGAGTTGTTCAAAATGTGCAGCTTGCCTGCGATGAGTTCGATTTCGCCAGTGGCGATGTCCGGATTTGCCTTTCCGCGCTTGACGACTTTGCCTTCGACTGCCACCACAAATTCGCTGCGGACTTGTTCGGCCTTGGCGTGCGCTTCGGGTTGCGTTTCTTTATTAAAAACGATTTGCACGATGCCGGTGCGGTCGCGAACGTCGAGGAAAAGCAAATTGCCGAGGTCGCGGCGACGATGGACCCAACCCATGACGATGGCGTCGCGCTCGGCGTCGGAGGCTCGCAGAGCGCCGCAGTAATGGGTTCGTTTTAAGTTTCCGAGAAAATCGAGCACGGTCCAGTTCCCTTTCGTGGGTAACGATCAGTTTGCGTGTTCATCGTTCATCGAAGATGCCGCCCTGAAGGGACGGCGCTACAACTTCTTCAAGAAGTCGAGCAGGTGCGGCTCGGTAAATTTTTGCTGCGCGCCGTCGGCGAGCGTCTTGAGCGTCCAAGTGCCTTCGGCTACTTCATTATCGCCGAGAATGAGGGCATATTGCGCGCCGAGCTTGCTGGCACGCTCAAGGGCTTTGCCGAATTTCTGCTCGACGGGCGGCAGCTCGGCGCGGACGCCGGCAGCGCGCAGATCCTTGGCGGCGTGGACTGCGGCGGCGTAGGCGTTCGCGCCCATCCAAGCGATGTAGACAAAGGGCGGCAGTTTGCCGGCGGCCAGGGCAGCATCTTTCGCTTCTTGCAGCGACAGGATGAGGCGGTCTTCGCCAATGGCAAAACCGATTCCTTTTGTAGGTGGGCCGCCGAGAAGTTCAACGAGGCCGTCGTAGCGGCCGCCGCCGCAGACTGCGTTTTGCGAACCGAGACCCTGCGCGGTGATTTCAAACGTGGTGCGCATGTAGTAGTCGAGGCCGCGGACGAGTCGCCAATTTTCCTTGTAAAAGACGCCGCGGAGTTCGAGTTCACGCTTCACGGCGGCGTAGTGCGATTTGCAGTCGTCGCAAAGGTGGTCGGCGATTTTGGGCAGGGTGGCGATCACGGGCTGCTCGTGTTCAAGTTTGGAATCGAGCACGCGCAGCGGATTTGTTTCGATGCGGCGTTGGGAGTCGGCGCCGAGTTTGTCTTTTACCTTTTCGAGTTCGGATTTGAGTAGCGCGACATAGCCGCGGCGGCAGTTGTCGGCGGCGTGGCCGATGGAATTGATTTCTAGTTGAACGCCAGCGAGTTTTAATTTGTCGAAGAAGGTCATCACCATCTGGATGACTTCGGCGTCGGTGATCGCGTCCTTGGTGAGTTCTTTGGCCGAGTCGCGCGTTGGATCAGGCTTGACGTTTTCCAGGACTTCCGCACCGATTTGGTAAAACTGGCGATAACGGCCTTTTTGCGGACGCTCCCGGCGGAACATCGGGCCAATGTAGTAGAGCTTCTGCGGCTGCGGAAGCTGCTGCATATTGTGCTCGATGTAGGCGCGGCACACGCTAGCTGTGGCTTCGGGACGGAGAGAGACCAGCTCGGCTCCCAACATGTCCGAGAGTAAACCTATGCTAGTAGGGTTCTCGGCATCCGCTAGAATCTTGCCTTCTTTTACATGGGACTCGGCAAAACCCATTGAACTGTCGAATGTGTACATTTCTTTGCTGACAATGTCGGTTTCGCCGCCGACGGCGCGCGCGAAGAGGTCGGTCGGCTCGAAGATGGGCGGGCGGATTTCGCCGAAGCCGAACGTGCCGAAGACTGCATGCGCGGTTTCTTCGACGTGATTCCAGAGGGCGGTGCCGGGAGGAAGAAGGTCTCGCGTGCCACGGATGGCTTGGAATTTGCGGCGTTGTTCTTTTTTTGGAGCGGCTTCGGTCAATTCGTTGATCCTCTCAAACGAGGGCGCGCTAAAGTGCCGCCCCTACACAACCCAAAACCAGCCGGCGGAGGCCCTTACAGGACAGGCCAGCGTTACAAAATAAACCATAGCTCGCCACTTCGGGTCGCGACAAAAACCACGTGCGCAAGCTGATAGCCTACGCTACAAGAGGCCGTCCGTTGCCTGTCCCTCGGCGACTTCCTGCCGGTAGATATCTTTGTACTCGACGTAGCGCTGAGCGTAGCGATCGATCGAGGCCTGGTCTTCGTCGGTCAGCGAGCGCTTTACTTTGCCTGGCGAGCCCATGACCAGGCTGCCTGGCGGAATCACCATGCGCTCCGGAATGAGCGTGCCCGCCGCGACAATACTGCCAGTGCCGACGACGGCGCCATTCAGAATCGTGGCGCGCATGCCGATGAGGCAGCGCGACTCAATGGTGCAACCGTGCAGCACAACGGCGTGACCGACAGTGATGTCGTCGCCCAGAATCAGCGGCCATTCGTCTTTCATCACGTGAAGCACGGAACCGTCCTGCACGTTGGTGCGCGCACCGATGCGAACGTAGTTCACGTCACCGCGCACGACGACAAGTGGCCAAATGCTTGAATCTTCGCCGATTACGATGTCGCCGACGAGCACCGACGATCGGTCAATATACGCCGAAGCGGCGATTTCCGGCCACTTCCCTTTGTAGGCGCGAATGTCAGGTTCTCTGGTCAAGAACGCTTTGCCGTCCCGGGCGATGTCGCTGACTGCTCTCCCCGTAAGTTATTGCAATAGCTAGACATACCCGCCATGCGACAATCTGTAACCTTGGTGAATCCTTGAAAGATTACACTGCACACGGTTTGCTGACAAGGAAGGTCCGCGCGTCCGCGGTAGGTGCTCACCGCCGCTGCGGTTAAACGTCCGAATGACTATGAAAACATTGCCTTGTGTGCTGGCTGTTTTTTTGTTTTCCTTTGTGCCCACGCCAACCGAAAAAATGTCCGCGAACGATTCGATTCGCGTGGCTGAATTCTACCGGCTCGCTGACAAGATTCAGGATCAAGTCTGGCCGGAATGGAGCGGCACGCCTGCTCCCATGCTTTTGATTACGCCGACGAGCGAGTTCTTAACCCATCATCCTAACCCGCCGAAGGAATTTGCCGACGCGGGAGATGGATTTCTGGTGCGGCCGCGGCAATTCCCTGTGCAACTGGAAGCGACGTTCCCGGCGTTCGATGCAATGTCGGTGATCGTGGTCGGCGCGCCGGAAACAACAGCGAGCCGAGCGAGCACTCGCTGGCTTTTTACGCTGATGCACGAACATTTCCATCAGATGCAAGATGGGCAGCCGGACTCCTACAAAAAAGTCGAAGCGCTAGGCTTGAGTCACGGCGACAACACCGGCATGTGGATGCTGAATTTTCCATTTCCGTATGAAAAGCCAGAGGCCGGGACAGAATTTGCGACGTTGCGAGATTTGTTGCTTGCCGCCCTGGCAGAGAAAGACGAAGCGAAATTCCAGGCTCTTGCACAGAAATACGCGGTGCAGCGAAAGGCCTACTTCTCTAAATTTTCGGCCGAAGAACGAAAATATTTCGAGTTCGAACTTTGGAAGGAAGGCGTTGCGCGGTACACGCAGGTGAAGTGCGCGGAAGCGGCGGCGAATTATCAGCCAAGCCCAGAGTTTGCGGTACTGCCGGACTATGAATCATTTGCCACGAATGCGGCGAAGGCGCGAGCTGCGACGCTATCGGAGCTGAAACAGATCAACCTAGCCGAATCAAGACGAACGGTGGTCTACTCGTTTGGCGCGGCGGAGGGATTTTTGCTAGACCGAGTGCGTCCAAGCTGGCGAAAACAATACTTTCAACATCCCTTTTCGCTCAGTGTTTACTTCGAATCAGCCGGTAAATAACTTCAATCGATTTGAAAAGTGGGAGCGCCGCCTGCGGCTTTCAGTTCTTCGACGCGGGCGGTGACGGCGCGCGCAACTTTGTAGAGACTCTGCGCGGCAGGGCCAGCTTCGCCTGCTGCGGCGACGGGCTTGCCCGAATCGCCCCCGATGCGGATGCGCGGATCGATTTCAATTTCGCCAAGAACGGGCACGCCGTACGCGATGGCGGTTTTCGTCCCCTCACCGTGGCCGAAAATGTCCACGGGCTTGCCGCAATGCGGGCAGGCGAACGTACTCATATTTTCCACGACGCCGAGCACGTCCACGTGGACTTGGCGAAACATTTCGATGGCTTTGCGGACGTCGGCGAGCGCGACGGTGGAAGGCGTAGTGACGACGACCGCGCCCGTGACCGCGACAGTTTGAATGAGCGTCAGTTGTACGTCGCCGGTGCCCGGCGGAAGATCGATAACGAGATAGTCGAGCTCGCCCCACTCCACGCTGCGCAAAAATTGCGTGATGATGCTGTGCAGCATCGGGCCGCGCCAGATGACCGGCTTGTCGCCAGGATTGAGCAGCCCCATCGAAATCATTTTCACGCCTTGCGCGATCACAGGAATGATGTGCTGGTCGGCGGTCGCGCCGGGCTCTTGAGTTGAACCGAGCATGATGGGAACGTTCGGGCCGTAGACGTCCGCGTCGAGAAGGCCAACTTTGTGGCCGAGTTTTGCGAGCGCGAGCGAAAGATTTACGGCGACCGTGGTCTTTCCCACGCCCCCTTTGCCGCTGGCGACGGCGATAAGATTTTTTACGCCGGGAATCGGATGGCGTTGTGGCATTTGTTGTGCTGCTGGGCCTGGAGGCATAGAACTTTTTCCTATCTTAGATGACGAAAACCTTCATCGCGCAAACAAGGCGCGATGGACTCACGCGTTGGTGCCGTGGCACTTTTTGTATTTCTTTCCGGAGCCGCAAGGGCACGGATCGTTGCGGCCAACTTTGGCGCCCGCGCGGACGGGCTTCGGCGCTTCCGCTTGTGCCGCGCCGGTTTGATACTGCAATTCTTTTTCCTGGCGCTCCTGTTTGCGTTCCATTGCGCGCGCGAATGAAGGCAATTGCGCGGGGGCTTCGGCAACCCGCGCAGCCGCACTGGCTGCTGCCGCCAATGGGCGGGGCGCCGCAGGTGGAGCAGTTGGCGGCTGATCGCCGCCTTGTTGCGGTCCGCCTTCCACCTGCACTTGCACGTGGAAGAGATAACGCACGGTTTCGTTGTCGATGCGCGTCATCATGTCTTCAAAAAGGACGAATGCCTCCTTCTTGAACTCGACGAGCGGATCTTTTT
>DATLVG010000105.1:0-14519 GCA_035577625.1 Candidatus Dormiibacterota bacterium | reverse complement strand
CCTCAATCCGGTGAAACACAACCGAACCCGTGGCAGTTGGTTTAAGTCGAACCCTTTGAGGCACTTATGCGGTGGACGATTGCACAGGTGGCTGGCGCTTTGGATACCCGGCCGGGAGCGGGGCTCGACCCCGTGGCCCGGGTGGCCGGCGTCTCGATTGATTCTCGCGCGATTCGTCCTGGAGAGCTGTTCGTCGCCATTCACGGACCGCGTCACGACGGACACAGTTTCGTCTCGCACGTCTTGGCGAGCGGCGCTTTGGCGGCCATTGTGGCGCAGGAGAAGCTCACGCAAATTCCCGAGCCTGCCCGCGCCCGCTGCATCGTCGTCGCCGACACGTTCGTCGCGCTCAAGCAGCTCGCCCGCAAAGTACGCGACGCATGGGGCGGCAAAATTGCCGGCATCACGGGTTCCGTGGGTAAGACCACGACCAAAGAGATCCTGGCGGCACTGCTTGGCACGCGGCTCCGCATTTTGAAGTCGGAAGGAAATTTTAATAACGAGTACGGGCTGCCGCTGACGCTTTTCAAGCTAGACGAAACGCATGAAGCGGCCGTGCTCGAAATGGGTATGTCGCGGCGCGGTGAACTGTCGCGGCTTGCGGAGATTGCTCGGCCGGATGTGGGGATCGTCACGCGCGTTTCGCCCGCGCACTTGGAGTTTTTTTCCTCGGTGGATGAAATTGCGTTGGCCAAGCGCGAGTTGATTGAAGGTTTGAATGGCCGCGAATCGACGGCGGTACTGAATGCGGACGATCCTCGTGTCGCCGCGTTTGGCACATTCGCACCCGGTCGCGTACTGACGTACGGAGTTGAAAAGCCGGCGTTCTTTACTGCGGAAGCTATCGAAGATCGCGGCGCGCTCGGCTCGGCGTTTGATTACGTCAATCCGGAAGGGCGCGTCCGGCTGGAATTGGCGTTGCCCGGCCGCCATGTGATTGCCAACGCGCTCGCCTCGCTTGCTGCCGCCAGCGTCTGGGGCATCGGCGCGGCGGAAGCGCAATCCGTTTTGCGTACCATGCGCGCGCCATCCATGCGCGGCGAACTTTTGCGCTTTTCGAATGGAGCTGCTCTGATCAACGATAGCTACAACTCAAGCCCCGCGGCGCTGCACGCGATGACCGCGCTGCTCGCTGCGACGCCCGGTTTTCAACGCCGCATTCTTGCCGCCGGAGAAATGCGCGAACTCGGTACCACGAGCGGTGAACTTCACCGCGAAGCAGGTGCTGCCGCCGCAAAATCCGGCAAGGTCGATTGGATTATCGGCGTCGCGGGCGATGCTGCGGAAATTATCGAAGGAGCCATCGCCGCCGGCTTCAACCGCGCGCATACGAAATTTTTTGCGTCGTCCGAGGAAGCGGGTGCTTTCGTTCAACAATTTTTTCAACCCGGTGATCTGCTGCTCGTCAAAGGTTCCCGCGGCGTGAAAATGGAGCGAATCGTCGAAGCGCTCATTGCCGCTCACGCTGCCGTAGACGGTCCCCGCGAGGAGGTCCGGCACTAAGATGCTCTACTACCTCCTCTACCACGTTTTTCAACGCTACTTCAGTCCGCTCAACGTTTTTCGCTACATCACCGTGCGCACCGTCTACGCAAGTTTGACGGCAATGTTTCTCGCGCTCGTTTTCGGCCCCTGGCTCATTCGCAAGCTGCGCGAATTGCAGATTGGCCAGTACATTCGCGAAGAAGGTCCGCAAGAGCACAAGAAAAAGGCCGGCACTCCCACTATGGGCGGCGTGCTCATCGTTCTGTCGACTGCCGTTCCCGTTTTACTTTGGGCCGACCTCGAAAACGCGTTTGTACTGATTGCGCTATTCGCTCTTCTTGGTTTCGCAGCGATCGGGTTCATTGACGACTACGCCAAAGTTTCCAAACAGCGCAACCTCGGCCTCACCGCCAAGCGCAAATTCTCGCTGCAAATCCTTATCAGCCTCATCGTTGGCGCGTCGCTTCTCGTTCTCGCGACGTACAGCGCTTACTCCACCCAACTCGTCCTCCCATTTTTGAAGCGCATGCATCCGGACCTTGTCATCCATTCGCTCATCAACTCCAAGCATTTTTGGCCGTTTGCGTTTCTTCCGTTTCTGGTCTTTGTGGCGATCGTCATCGCCGGCTCTTCCAACGCCGTCAATCTCACCGATGGCCTCGATGGTCTCGCCATCGGCTGCACCGTCATAGCTGCTGGTGCGCTCACCGTGCTCACTTACGTCAGCAGCAACTACCGCTGGGCGAACTATCTCGAAATTCAATACATCCCGCGCGTCGGTGAACTTACCGTTTTCTGCGGCGCGCTCGTTGGCGCTTCACTTGGCTTTCTTTGGTACAACGCGCATCCCGCCGAAGTATTCATGGGCGACGTTGGTTCGCTCTCCCTCGGCGGCACGCTCGGCGTTATCGCAGTCATTATCAAGCAGGAAGTTCTGCTGTTTTTCGTCGGCGGCGTCTTCGTCATCGAGGCGCTCAGCGTCATCCTGCAGGTCGGCTCCTTCAAATTGCGCGGCAAGCGAATTTTTCGCATGGCCCCGATCCATCATCACTTCGAATTGATGGGTTGGAGTGAATCCAAAGTCATCGTGCGTTTTTGGATTGCCGCACTCGTTTTTGCGCTGTTTGCGTTGACGACGCTGAAATTGCGGTAAGCAAAGTTGCGGTAGGGAAAATGTTCGAACTGAACGGCAAAAAGGTACTAGTCATCGGCCTCGCGCGCACCGGCGTCGCCACATCCCTCTTTTGTGCGCGCCACGAAGCGATTGTCACAGCCGTGGACACACGCCCCGAATCCGAGCTCGCAGAAGCCGCCGCGAAACTCCGCGCGCGGAATATTTCTCTGCAGCTCGGTGGCTACACTGAAAAAATTCTCGACGGCCAGGATCTTGTCATCCCCAGCCCCGGCGTCGCCGCCGATTCCGCAATTTTAAAAGCCGCGCGCGCTCACAACATTCCCGTCTGGAGCGAAATCGAGCTTGCCGACCGCTTCCTCAACGGCCGCCTCGTTGGCATCACCGGCTCCAACGGAAAAACCACAACCACTTCTCTTATCGAACACATTCTGAAAAACTCCGGCTTCTCCACGCTGCTCGCCGGAAATATCGGAACTCCTCTCATCGACGTCGTCGAGCAAACCACCGATCAAACCATTACCGTCGCGGAACTCAGCAGCTTCCAGCTCGAATTAATCGAAACGTTCCGTTCGAACATCAGCGTCTTTCTGAATCTCACGCCCGATCATCTCGATCGCCACGGCTCATTGGAAGCTTACGCCGCAGCCAAGGCGCGCATTTTCGAGAAACAAACTGCCGCCGATTTCGCCATTCTCAACGCCGACGATCCCGTCAGTACGCCGTACGCGCCAACGAAGCCGAAAGTTTTCTGGTTTAGCCGTAAACAGCGCGTTGCCCATGGCGCTTTCCTTCGCGGCGAAGAAATCCTTTTTCGCCACGACGGTGAGGAGGAAGTCATTCTGAAGCGGTCGGAAATCCCGCTTCCCGGCGCGCACAATCTCGAGAATGTTCTCGCTGCCGTTGTGGCTACACGGCTCGCCGGCGCACAGCCGAAAGATATCGCAAAAGCCATCCGCTCCTTTGCCGGAGTCGAACATCGCCTCGAATTTGTCGCCGAACACAATGGCGTCCGCTATTACAACGATTCGAAAGCCACGAACGTCGACGCCACGCTGAAGGCACTCGATGCTTTCCCAGGCCACATCCTCATCATTCTCGGCGGCAAAGACAAAGGCAGCGACTACACCGTTTTACAACAGCCGCTTCGCGAAAAAGCAATTCTTGCCTTGCTGATCGGTGCCGCCGCACAAAAAATCGAATCTCAAATCGTCGGCAGCGTGGCCATCGAACGCGCCGGCACGCTCCAGCGCGCAGTCGAAGTCGCGTCGCGCACGGTGCGCCGCGGCGACATCGTCCTGCTCGCGCCCGCCTGCGCCAGCTTCGACCAATTTGAGAATTACGAACATCGTGGCCGCGTGTTCAAGCAGCTCGTCCAGCAGCTGACCGAACAAACGGCTCACTCGGCTTCTGGAAAAAGGTGAACGAATGCCAAGACGTACCGAAAGCGACCGCTGGCTGTTTGGAGTAACGCTGGGCCTCTGCCTGCTCGGCGCCGTGATGATTTTCAGCGCTTCCGCCGTCACCGCCGAACACGATTACGGTCACTCCTACTATTTTCTCTTGCGCCAATCGGTCTGGCTCGTCCTTGGCATCGCGGGAATGTTCGCCCTGATGCGCATGGATTACCGCAAGCTGCGCGAGCCGGTTGTCGTTTACAGTGTGCTCAGCCTTGTCGTGTTCATGCTTGTCAGCGCGTTCTTCCTCGATAAGTCTCACGCCACGCATCGCTGGATTCGTTTCGGTCCCGTCGGCATTCAACCCTCTGAAATCGCCAAGCTTGCCGTGATTCTCTATCTCGCTTGGTTTCTGGATCTCAAACGCAAAAGCGCCACGCACCTGGAATTTACCAAAAGCGATTTCGTCCACCACATTCTTCCTGCGATCGGCCCCATCTTCGTTTGCATGGCGTTGATCCTGCTGCAGCCCGACCTCGGCACATCCGTGGATATCGTTCTCATCGCCACCGCGATACTTTTTGTTGCCGGTCTTTCCTGGAAGTGGCTCGCCACCGGATTTGCCGCCGCGGTCCCCGCGCTCTTTCTTCTCATCATGAGCGCCAGTTACCGCCAGGCCCGCCTGCTTGCGTTTCTTCATCCGGACATGGACCCGCAAGGTGCGGGCTTTCAGCTGACTCAGTCGCTCATCGCTGTCGGTTCCGGCGGCTTCACTGGCGTTGGTCTCATGGAGAGCAAACAAAAACTCTTCTATCTTCCCGAAGCGCATACCGATTTTATTTTCGCGGTAATTTCTGAAGAGCTCGGCTTCATCGGCGCCATTATTGTCATCGCGCTTTTCGCCGTTTACGGCTGGCGCGGACTGCGCGCCGCATTTTCTGCGCCGGACAGCTTCGGCCGCCTCCTCGCCCTCGGCATCACGGCCATGGTGCTGTGTCAGGCGCTCATCAATTTCGCCGTGGTCCTCGGCATGGTGCCGACCAAGGGAATTCCGCTGCCGTTTGTCAGCTACGGTGGCTCGAGTTTGCTCGTCATGTTGTTGGCTACGGGCGTGCTCCTCAATATCTCGCAGCAAGCGCGGCCGGATTAGGGAGCGAATTTTCTCGTGAAACTCCTCATCGCAGGCGGAGGCACCGGCGGCCACGTTTTTCCGGCCATCGCCATCGCCCGCGAATGGCTTTCACGCGGAGCGGAAAGAGAAGTCGTGCTCGTCGGAACTCAACGCGGACTGGAAATGAGGCTCGTGCCCCAGGCTGGGCTGCCGCTGGAAACGCTGCGCGCCGCCGGCCTGAAGGGCAAAGGCGGGCTCACGCTCATAAAAAATTTCGCCACGCTCTTTCCTGGCATGGCGGACGCCTTCTCCATCGCGCGCAAACACAAGCCGGTGGCCGCATTCGGCGTTGGTGGTTATGCGGCTGGTCCAATGCTGTTCGCGACATGGTTGCGCAGAATTCCCAACGTCATTTTTGAACCCAACGCCGAACCCGGCTTCACCAACAGAGTTCTCGCGCGCCTTTCGCGCAAAATCGCGACAGGCTATTTCGTCACGTCGGAAAAATTCGGCGCCAAAGCGGTCCTCACCGGCAATCCCGTTCGGGCTGAATTTTTCGCCATCATCCCGCGTAAACCTTTAAGACCTTTTCGCATCCTTATTACCGGCGGCAGCCAAGGCGCTCTTCCCGTCAATCGCGCAGTTGTGGATGCCATGGACTTGCTCGCCGCGCGAAAATCCGAATTGAGCGTCGTGCACCAGACCGGCGAGCGCGACTATAATGCTGTACGCACCGCGTACGCGCGGCGCGAATTTGCATCGGCGGAGGTCGTTCCTTTTCTTTCCAACATGGCGGAACGCTTTGCCTGGGCCGATCTCATCGTTTGCCGGGCAGGCGCCATCACCGCGGCGGAAATCGCCGCTGCCGGCCGCGCCGCCATCTTCATTCCCTTCGGCCGTGCGACGGACAGTCACCAGCTCCGCAACGCCCAGGAAATGGTAAAAGCGCAAGCCGCGCGGCTCATCGTCGAAAATGAACTAACCGCCGATCGCCTTGCCTCAGAAATATTCTCACTCCTCGACCAGCCCCGGGAGCTTGAACAACTCTCCAGCAACGCGCGCAGCCTGGGAAAACCCAACGCCGCGCGCGACATCGTGGACCTGATCGAACAAGCGGCAGGTCTGCATCTTAAAGGGCGTGCGTCATGATGGTCACCTTCAGAAATTTTCAGCGCATTCATCTTGTCGGCATCGGTGGCATCGGTATGAGCGGCATTGCTGAAGTCTTGTTAACGCTCGGCTACTCCGTTTCCGGCTCGGACACTAAGCCCTCTCCGACCACCGAACGCCTGCAAAATCTCGGCGCCACGATTTACGAAGGTCATAAAGCTTCGAACGCGGAAGGTGCGCACGTCGTCGTGATCTCTTCGGCGATCAAGTCTGAAAACCCTGAAATCGTCGAGGCGCATAAACGCAAAATTCCCGTTATCCCCCGCGCGGAAATGCTCGCCGAATTGATGCGGCTCAAATACGGCATCGCCGTCGCCGGGGCGCACGGAAAGACTACGACCACTTCCATGGTCGCAAGCGTCCTCACTGCCGCGCATCTCGACCCAACCTTCGTCGTCGGCGGCAAACTCAATCAGGCCGGTACCACCGCACGCCTCGGCAAGGGCGAATATTTTGTCGTCGAAGCCGACGAAAGCGATCGCAGCTTCCTTTATTACGCCCCCGTCGTTGCTGTCGTCACCACCATCGACCGCGAACATCTCGACCAATATTCGTCGCTCGAAGAAATTCAGTCCGTTTTTGTCGAATTCGTGAATCGCATTCCGTTTTACGGCGCCGCCATCCTCTGTCTCGACGAACCCAACGTTCAAGCCATCATTCCCAGCGTCAAGCGCCCCATCATAACCTACGGCACTTCCACGCAAGCCGACCTCGTTATCAGCGACATCAGCATGGAGGGTCTCGGCAGCGAATTTCGCCTCACCTACAAAGGCGAAGACCTCGGCATGTTTAACCTGATTCATCCGCCGGGCATTCACAACGTTCGAAACGCCGCCGCCGCCGCTGCGGTCGCTCTCTATTTGAATGTTCCGGCCGATCTAATCCGCGAAGGCTTGGCCAAATTCACCGGAGTCGGCCGCCGCTTCGACATCAAAGGTGTCGTCGCCGACGTCACCGTAATCGACGATTACGGCCATCACCCCGCCGAAATCCGCGCCACGCTCGACGCCGCGCGCGGCTGCGGGTTCAATCGGCTACTCGTGCTCTTTCAACCCCATCGCTTCACCCGCACCAAACACCTTTGGGACGACTTCACGAAGGCTTTCAATCAGGCCGACATTCTCGTTCTGACGGACATTTATGCCGCGAGTGAGAATCCTATTCCTGGCGTCACCAGTGAAGCGCTGGCTGCCGCCATTCGCGAAGCCGGCCATAAAAATGTCCACTATTTTCGTACCATGCAGGAGGGAATTGAATTTCTGTTGAAGAATGCGAAACCTGGCGACGCGATTCTGACCATCGGCGCCGGAAACGTCAGCCGTGCCAGCAGCGAGTTTATGGTCTTACTTGGAACGGAGCATCCCTCGCCCCATGCGCCTTGAGGACCCCAAACTCCGCGCGGCCATCGCTGCGTTGGGCGTCGAGCATCAGCCCGCTATCGCCATGTCCGAGTACACCTCGCTCGGCATCGGCGGCACCACGGATCTGCTCCTAATCAAGAGGCACGAATCCATTCCGGGATTGCTTCGCCTCCTTGATGACAACCGCGTTCAGCACAAATTTCTGGGTGGTGGTTCGAATCTCCTCGTCGGCGACGGAGAACTCCCGTGGATTGTTCTTCAACTCGCTAAACCCGAACCGGAAATCGTTCTGGACGGGAATTTTGCCCGCGTGGACGCTGCAGCTGACCTCGGCCGCACGGTTACCTACTGCGCCAAACACGACCTTGGCGGCATGGAAGGTCTCATCGGTGTCCCCGGCACCGTCGGCGGCGCCCTTCGCATGAATGCCGGTGCCTATGGCATGCAAATCGGTAGCTATGTCCGCGAAGTCAAACTCTATCGGGCCGCCGCCCGCAAAATTGAAATCCTTAGCGGCGATCAAATTTCCTTTGAATATCGTCACACTTCTTTTGCGCCTGATGATATGATGCTGGCAGTGACGCTAGAACTACCCTCCAAGTCGTATCAAGAAATAATTCAAGGAATTCGCATCTGCAACGAAAAGCGCCGAGCCAGTCAGCCGCTCGGACAGAAGAGCGCTGGTTGCATCTTTAAGAATCCGCCGGGCGCCTCCGCGGGCCGCATGATTGATGAACTCGGGCTCAAGGGGTTCAGTGTCGGCGATGCCCGCGTCAGCGACCGTCACGCCAATTTCTTCGTCAATGCGGGAAAGGCCAGCGCGAAAGACATGCTTTCGCTCATCGCGGACGTGCGCGAACGCGTCGAAAAAGCTTATGGCGTAAAACTCGAAAATGAGGTGGTCGTGTGGAGCGCGTAAAGGCCATCCAACGCGGCGCTGCCGCTGCCGCCGAACGCGACGCCTACCGGCCGGAATTGGTCGAAGACGAGCCGCGCTACTTGCGCCGCCAGAAGCCGGTCGAGATTCGCCGCAAGAAATTCGGCGCGAAGAGCCTGTCGTCTTACCGCCGCATTTTCCTTTGGATTTTCATCGGCGCCGCGGTCATCACTGTTTCCGTTCTCGCTGGCCGCTTTGCGCTCTATTCGCCGCAAATGCAGCTCATCAAAACCGATCAGATCGACCTTGCCGGAAATCACATTGTTGGCCGGGAATCTCTTGTCAATATTTTTTACGGCGACCGCGGCAAAAGTGTTCTGACGATTCCGCTCGACAAACGCCGCAGCCAGATTGAACAAATCGGCTGGGTCGAATCCGCAAGCGTCCAGCGCATTTTGCCGAACCGCTTGCGCGTGGAAATCAGCGAACGTACGCCCATCGCCTTCGTTCGCAACGGCAACGAAATCGCCCTCATCGATTCGCACGGCGTCATCCTCGACCGTCCCGGCGACATGGACATGCGTTTTCCCATCATCTCTGGCATAACCGATGCGCTTCCGCGCGACGAGCGCGAACGCCGTATGCAGACGTATCAGGAACTTGTCCGCGATCTGAACATCGTCAACGGCGACTCTTCGAATCAGCTCAGCGAAGTCGATCTTTCGAACCCGAAGAACGTGCGCATCGTTATGGCCGGAATTCCCGGCGTGAACGCCACCCAAGCCGTGAACATCAAGTTTGGTTCCGGCGATTTCACCTCGAAGTACCGCATGCTGGTTGAAAATTTCGCACAGTGGCAGGCCAACGCCGGCTGCGTGCATTCGGTAGATTTGCAGTTTACGCGTCAGATCGTGCTCAATCCGGATTCGTCGGGTTGCGGCGAGCGCATCGAGGCCAAGTCGAAGTCGAGGTAAAACTTTTCTGGGGGCGGCGGCTTGTCGAAGAAAGACAAATACATCGTAGGGCTGGACATCGGCAGCACAAAAACCTGCGTGCTCATCGCGGAAATAATGGATGAGCAATTGAAATTTCTCGCGCTCGGCGCCGCGGAATCGAAAGGATTGCGCAAAGGGCTTATCGTCAATCTCGATTCCACCGTCAGCTCCATTCGCCGCGCCGTCGAAGAAGCCGAATCCGTTTCCGGCGTTCCTGTTGAATCCGCGCTGCTCGGCGTTGCCGGCGGCCACGTTCGCGGCGTGAATAGCCGGGGCGGCATCACGCTCGGCAATCGCCCGCGCGACATCGAACGTGACGACGTAAAACGGGCCGTGGATGCAGCGCGCAACGTCACGCTTCCCGAAGACCGCGAAGTGCTCCACGTTTTGCCGCACGAATTCATCGTGGATGCGCACGACGGCATTCGCGACGCCATCGGCATGGTCGGCCAGCATCTGGAAGCGAACGTACACATCGTCACGTCGTCGGTTATTGCCACGCAAAACCTTGTCACGGCCGCGAATCGCGCGGGAATCTTGATCAGCGACACTGTTCTTGAACCGCTCGCTTCTTCCGACGCCTGTCTCACGCAAGATGAACGCGATATGGGCTGCTGCCTCCTCGACATCGGCGGTGGGACGACGGAAATCATCGTTTACGGCGGTGGCGTGATTCGCCACACCAGCGCTGTCGCAATTGGCGGCGATCATTTCACGAACGATCTCGCCGTCGGCTTGCGCACGCCGATTCCGGAAGCCGAACGCATCAAGCGCCGCTATGGCTGCGCTGCCGCGGCATTTTTGCAAGAGGATACGGCGATCGAAATCGCCAGCGTTGGCGATCGGCCTCCGCGGACGATTTTCGCGCGGATGCTGACGGAAATTATCGAACCGCGCGCGCAGGAACTCGTCGCGCTGATTCGCGACGACTTGCAACGCGCCGGTTTGCTGAAACAGATTCCTGCCGGCTTTATTTTTGCGGGCGGCGGCGGGCGCTTGAACGGCCTCGACGAAATGACCGAGCAGGTTTTTCATTTGCCTGTACGCATCGCGGAGCCAAAAGGAATCCACGATTTGCCGGAGCAAGTTGCGCAACCGGAATACGCGACGGCAGTCGGATTGGTTCTGTACGGAGCAAAAGCGCGGCGCAATGCGCCCGCGCGCAGCGGCATCGTCTCGAAGTTGAAGTCGATGTTCGCCGGCGCGTAGGTTTGTAAAAAAAAGTTTCGCGGAGTTTTTTTAAGAGGCTTCGCCACGGTCTTCCAGCCGGAATAGGGGGAGAGAATGACGGTAAAAGATTCAGGCATCCGCATGAGCTTCAGCGAGGAGCTGTCTCCTGCAAAGATAAAAGTAATCGGCGTGGGCGGCGGCGGCTGCAACGCGGTGAACCGAATGATTCGCGCCAAAGTGGAAGGCGTGGAATTCATCACGGCGAATACCGATTTGCAAGCGCTGAAACTTTCGCAAGCGCCCGTAAAATTGCAGCTGGGCGCAAAACTCACGAAAGGTCTCGGCGCGGGTGCTAATCCCGAGGTCGGCCGCAAAGCCGCGCTCGAAGATACCGACAAAATTATTGAAGCGCTCGAAGGCTCGGACATGATTTTCATTACGTCCGGCCTCGGCGGTGGTACCGGCTCCGGCGCTGCGCCGGTGGTGGCTTCGCTCGCGAGCGAACTCGGCGCGCTCACCGTCGCGGTCGTGACGAAGCCGTTTGCCTTTGAAGGCAAGCGCCGCATGATGCAGGCCGAACAAGCACTGCAGGACTTGATTGGCGCAGTGGACACCGTCATCGTGATTCCGAACGAACGCTTGATGGAAACCGTCGAACGCGGTACGAGTTTCTTTGACGCGTTTCGCATTGCCGACGACATTTTGCGGCAGGCCGTGCAGGGGATTTCGGACATCATTACCGTGCCGGGCATCATCAATCGCGACTTCGCCGACGTGAAAGCCATCATGAGCGGCCAGGGTTACGCCGTGATGGGTACCGCGGTAGCGACCGGATCGAATCGCGCGGTCGATGCCGCGAACCGCGCCATCGCCAGCCCGTTGCTCGAAGACAATTCGATTCAGGGCGCGCAGGGCATTCTCATCAACATTTGCGGCAGCCCGAGCCTTTCGCTGCACGAAGTTCACGAAGCCTCTTCCATCATTCAAAAAGCCGCGGCGGAGAACGCCAACATTATTTTCGGCGCTGTGCAAGACGAAACGATGAAGGACGCCGTGAAAATCACCGTCATCGCCGCGGGCTTCAAGGAAGCCAATAAGAAAAATACAACGCAGCGCCCGCAGTTTATGCCGCGGACCTGGAAAGCCGGTCGCGAAGAAGGGGACGGAACTCCAGCAACTATGGCTGCGGCGGCCGGCGCCAAATCTGCCTTCCATCGCGACGTCGTTCAACAGGTCCAGCAAAACGTGCGCGACGTCGCTCGCGAAGTTCCCAGCGACGATCTGGACGTTCCGACGTTTTTGCGTCGCCAAGCCTCCAAGGCTTAATCCCCTTAGCGGCTGGTATTAGCGGACATTACTGCGTTCTGTTCCCCGGTACTAGCACCCGGGCGTACCTCTGTTTTCTGTTGCCTCCCTCAAAAAAAATCGCGAGCCGATGTCGTTTTTGCCGCCCCTCGTTCGACATATAGATAGAGCAGGGAAATGCTCTTAAGGAGGCGGTCATGGCGAGCCAATTCGTACTTTTCGAGCAGATCAAGTGGATCGGTGCAACGCTGCCCGCCTTGGTTCGCCTCGCGGCCCTGCTTGGTCAATCGACGGAGACGTTCTGCCCGGTTACCTTCCTTGAGGAGGCCGTAACGCGTGCGCTGGAATTCTTGCCCACCGTTGTGGCGGCAGTCTCGCCGGCTCTGATCGAACTGGTTTCTGACCCGTATTGCATCGCAATCTGCTTGGTTCGCTTCGCCTCTTCCTGCTGGTCGCTTCTTCACCTGCTTACCCAGTTTGTGTAGACCCCATCGGCGCTCTCCAAAATGGCTCTTCGCTTGAATGCGTGACGAACTTATCCTGCTACTCATCCAATTGCACATGGCGAACGAGACAAATTCGGCGACGAGGGCTGCCGGTGCCGAGCAACGGTCAGGTGCGGCGGATTGGGTGATTCTTTCGCTGCCTGGACTGATCTGGGGCGCCTCGTATTTGTTTATTGCGGACGCCTTGGGTGCGATTGGGCCGGGTGGCGTGACGTTTGTACGGCTGGCGGTCGGATTCCTGACGCTGTTGTGTTTTCCTTCGGCTCGAAAATCGGTGCTGCGTTCGGACTGGCTGAAGATTGTGGCGCTTGGCGCGTTCTGGATGGCGTTTCCCCTGAGCATGTTCCCGTTTGCGGAGCGGTATGTGTCTTCTGCGTTGACGGGGATGTTGAACGGCGCGAATCCCTTGTTTACCGCGGCGGTCGCGGCATTGATCGTATGGAAGTTGCCGTCGCGGCGCGTGATGGCGGGCATTGCGATTGGCATGGCGGGAGCTGTTGTGATCGCGTTGCCCACGCTGCACGAAGGCCGCAGTACGGTGGCAGGAGTGGGGATGATTTTGGCGGCGCTGGTCTCGTACGGAGTGGCGCTGAATCTTGCGAGCCCGTTGCAGCAGCGCAATGGGGCGTTGCCGGTGATTTTGCGCGCGCAATTGGTGGCGCTGGCACTGGTCGCTCCGATTGGGTTGCGCGACGTTGCGCATATCAAGTGGGCTCCAGGCCCGCTTGCCGCGCTGCTCGCGTTGGGCGTGCTGAGCACAGGCATTGCGTTCGCGATTATGTCGATTTCGGCGGGAAAATTCGGCGCGACACGGGCGTCGTCTGCGGCGTTTTTGATTCCGGCGGAGGCGCTGATACTCGGAGTGATTTTCCGCAACGAGCATGTGGCGTGGATTTCGATACTCGGCGGCGCAGTGTGCGTCGCCGGCGCATTGATTATGCGGAGCAGTCCCGCAGCGAAAAAAACTCTACCGGTTGCAGCGTCGTCCCCTGCGACTTGAGCGATCCCGCCCGGGCGCGCTAAAGCGCCGCCCCTACACAATTCAAAAGGCACAGACTGAAGGGCACTGGAGTTGAGCAAGGAGCCACGGAATTGGTTTGGGGAGGCAAGGCGAGAAGGAACCGCGACTATTACAAATAGAGGCTAGTCTGGAACATGGCGGATGTCAATACTTTTTTGTTACGGATACTAGTTTTAAATTAATACTTCGTTCGAAATTCATGTGCGGGAAGTTGCGAAGGGCGGCTGGCGCTGCAAAAGGCTGACAAGTTCGCTGACGGCGGAGGAAAAGGCGGCTTCCGAGGACTGGCCGTAGGGAAGGGTGGTGCCGAGGCCGGAGTGGAATTCCGGGGCGCGGGTGGCGCGGACGATTGCGGGGAAGTTGGAAGTGTTGATGCCGCCGCCGGGAAGAATGATGATGCGATCGGCGGCCGCGGCGACGAGATCGGCTAGAACGGCTGTGCCTTCGGCGGCTGTGGGCTTGCCGCCGGAGGTGAGAATGCGGGTGGCGCCGGTTTGGATGACGGCTTCGAGGGCTTCATGGAGGTCGGGCGTTTCGTCGAAGGCGCGATGGAAGGTAACCGGAAGCGGACTGGCGGTTTTAACGAGTTCGCCGGTGTCTTCAATGTCGACTGTGTTGTCGGCGTGAAGAATGCCGAGGACGACGCCGTCCATTTTGCAGTACTTCGCCAGTTCGATGTCGCGGCGCATTTGGGCGAGTTCGGAGCCGGAATAGAAAAAGTTGCCACCGCGGGGACGGATCATCGCGAAGATGGGGACTTTGACGGCGGCACGGGCGCTGCGCATGAGCTCTGCGTTCGGAGTGACGCCACCGACGGAGAGGTCGGAGCAGAGTTCGATGCGGTGTGCGCCGCCGCGTTCGGCAGCGATGGCGGAGGCAAGAGATTCGACGGAGATTTCGAGGAGTGGGGTCATGGGCGCGAAGGGTTAGTTCGTGGCGCGGTTGGAATCGAACAGAGATTTCTCTCTCCAGAAGCCGACCGATTCATC
>DATLVG010000104.1:0-17021 GCA_035577625.1 Candidatus Dormiibacterota bacterium | reverse complement strand
CACTCTCCATCACGAACCGCGCCGCCTCGGCCAACTCCGGGTCTTCCATCGTGATCGTCACTTCCGCCAATCCCAACGGCGGCCGTTTCACCGTGCCATTAAAAATGGAGTCGCTCATCCGCCCCGCGCGGAGACTCTTGTGGCTCTGCTCGCCCAACACCCAGGAAATCGCGTCCACCACGTTGGACTTGCCGCATCCGTTCGGGCCGACGATGCACGTCGTTCCCATTCCGCTGAACGTCACCACCGTTCTCTCGCAGAACGATTTAAAGCCAGTGATTTCGACTTTTTTCAGCTTGAGCAAGGTATCCCCTTTGATCTCTCGACGCCTTCCAACGCAAAACATGCCGGGCAGACCTCGCGCGAAGAGAGACGGCTTAGTATTCCCCAGTTGGAGGTGTCTTTTCGCAACATCCCAACCGGGTTCCGGTTGGTTGTCCGCTTCAACCCTAACTCGTTGAAGGGACACACGTTTGGCAGGTTCTCTATCAGAGGCCCAGCCGCCTGGCGCATCAGATGGCGGTACGGGTAAAAAATGTATCACTCCTCGCTATCGCTGTAAAGCCCTACTCTACCTATTGTGGCTTGTTTCAGGCTGCCGCAAGCCCCATTTTTCCATCCTTTTCGCCGCCTCCTCTGGTTATCCTACCCTCTGGAGACACCCTCCGCCTCGCCCGGGCCTCAGGTATTTACCTGACACCCGAGCAAGGGGTTCACTTGATTGAGCGAGGGGAGTATTCCCTGCATTCTATAAGTACTATGCGTTCACCGACGCGGACCTCTTCCACCTTCCGCGTGTTTGGAGAGTTTGTACATGGCTAATCGTCAAAATCCGCCTCGTAAACCTCTGGAAAGGGAACTCGGGCAACCGGAGATTCCACGCAATGAAGCACCGCCAGAGCTTCTGCGCGAACTAGTAGCTCACCTTCGACAGAATCGAACTCAACTTCGCGAAGAATGGCTGCGCAGAATTTCTGAAACGCGGCTCCTCACCGCCATGACCAAAGAGGAAATCTTCGCCGAAGCTACCTCGGTGTACGACAGCTACGTGGAAGCCCTCGAGACCGGGACCTTCGAAGCCCTCCAGGCTTACGCTCGCAATCTTTCGGAACGAATTATTCCTCGCGGTGTTGAAACTCACGAAGTCATCGGTATCGTGCTCCTCCTCCGTGACGTCCTTGCTCGCTCCCTCTTCGCCAAGTACCAGGCAGATTTTGAAAAGCTCAATCGCATTCTCGATGCCTACGAACCTGCCGCGAACCGCATCGCCAACACCGTCGCCGTCGGTTTCGTTCAGGAACGCGAACGCGTCATCCGTCAACAGCAGGAAGCAATTCGCGAACTCTCTACGCCAGTCCTGCAGGTTCGTGAACGCTTGCTCATTCTCCCCATCATCGGTGTCATTGATCCCCAACGCGCCCGTCAGCTGACGGAGCAGTTGCTCCGCGGCATCCGCACCAATCGTGCGAAAGTCGTCGTTATCGACATCACCGGTGTGGCCGCTATGGACGTTACTGTCGCTAACCACCTCGTTCAAACCGTCGAAGCTTCGCGCCTCCTCGGTGCGACCGTTATCGTCACAGGTCTTTCCCCAGAAATTGCCCAGACCCTCGTCACTATCGGTGTGGACCTCGGAAAGATGAACACCGTCGGTGATTTGCAAGGCGGTATCGAACAAGCTGAAAAACTCTTGGGATACAAAGTCGTGCCTGTGTCTGAGCCACGATAGGCCGTCTGGAAGAAGGTGCATTTGGAAGTTCCTATTCTTAAGCAAGGCGAATTTCTTATCGCCACCATTCAGGCTGCGCTGTCGGATGCCGACTTGGAGCATCTGCGTCTCGCGCTCGTTCAGCGCGTCGTCCGCTTTCGTTCACGCGCGGTGATCGTAGACGTCACCGCCATGGACGTCATGGATTCGTTCGCTTCTCGTACCCTCCGCGAGATTGCGCTCATGATTCGTTTGCGTGGTGCGGAAACCGTCATCGTCGGCATCCAGCCGGAAGTTGCTTTTGCAATGGTCCAGCTTGGCTTGACGCTGGAAGGCGTTGGCACTGCCCTCGATCTCGAAGAGGGGCTCGCGTACTTGAACCAAAAATTCAAGACCATCAACTGAAAGAGAGCCGCAGTGTTCGCAGGGGAAATTCGGGTGCCCATCAACTCAGATCAAGACATCGTCCTTGCTCGCCAAAAGGGCAAAACCCTTGCCGCCGACGCGGGGTTTTCGCCTGTTGATTGCACCCTCGTAGCAACCGCTATTTCCGAATTGGCTCGCAACATCGTGTCCTATGCGAAGAAGGGCGAAATCGCCCTTCAATTGGTCCGCGATTCGCGCCGGAGCGGCATTCTCATTATTGCCTCCGATGATGGCCCGGGCATCGCTGATCTTCGACTCGCTCTCCGCGACGGTTTCTCCACTTCAGGCAGTCTGGGCCTCGGTCTGCCCGGGGTTCGAAGGCTCGTTGATGAGTTCCAGATATCTTCCTCGGCCGGCCAAGGCACGGTCGTCAAGGTCACCAAATGGCGTCTAGACCATCGCGAAAAATAGCTCCAGTGGATTTTGGCATCGCCTCGTTCGTTCCCAACGAACAAGTTGAGTCGGGCGACCTGTCGCTCGTTCATTGCACGGCGAATCGGGCGCTCTTCGCTGCTATTGACGGCATCGGTCACGGCAAAATCGCCGCCGCGGCGGCTCAAACTGCCGCGAAAATTCTCGAGTCTTCCGCGGACGATTCGCTTTCGCTCATCGAACTCGTCCAAAAATGTCACGAAGCCCTCCGGGCCACCCGCGGCGTTGTTCTCAGCATTGCCTCAATCGATTTCCGGCGCAATTTGCTTACGTGGATTGGCGTTGGCAATGTTCAAGGCATTCTCGTTCGTTGCTCCGGCAGCGAACGTGCCTCAGCCGACGCTCTGCTCCTCAGGCCTGGCGTCGTCGGTTCGCAACTTCCGAACCTCCAAACGGCGACACTGCTCATTTCGCCGGGAGACACACTGGCCTTCGCCACGGATGGCATCGGAAGCGATTTCTCCAACGATCTTTTTCCCTATGAATCTCCGCAAAGGTCCGCGGATCGGATTCTCAGCAAGCACTGCAAAGGCAACGACGACGCTTTGATCTTTGTTGCTCGCTTTACGAGGCGCCCCTCATGAAAACCGCTGCCGCCCCTTCGCGCAAACGCTTGCCTCCCTTTGCGGAGAATTACTCCGCCGCCCTTGCCGCCTATCTGGCGCGTCCCAACGAGACCGCTCTTCGCCAGGCCTATGAGCTCGGCCGTGATTCCATGACACGCGGCACCAGCTTGGTCGAGCTCGCCATCGTCCACCAGGAGGCGTTTGCCCCTCTTTTGCGCAAGAGCCGTCTCCGCTCGCCTGCCGAGCGCCTGGTTCCCTTGGCCTCTGAATTCTTGGCGGAAGTTTTGTCGCCCTACGAGATGGGCCACCGTGGTTTCCAGGATGCTGTCTCTGCTCTTCGCAAAATGAATGAATTGCTCGAAGAAGAAATCAAGCGAATCGCCTACGCCGTTCACGACGAAGCCGGCCAGCTTCTTGTCGCCGTTCATCTCGCCCTTTCGGATTTGCAGCGCCGCTCGTCTCCTCAGCTTAACGACGATTTTCAGAATGTCTCGCTGCTCTTGCGTCAGGTCGAATCGCAACTCCGCCAGTATTCGCATGAGCTCCGTCCTACTATCCTCGACGATCTCGGCCTTATTCCCGCTGTACGATTTCTCGCCGGTTCGGTTTCGAAACGTACCGGTCTGCCCATCCGTGTTTCCGCCGAGTTCGAAGGCCGCATGGCCCCCGCTAGCGAAATTGCTCTTTATCGCATCCTTCAGGAAGCCTTGACCAACGCTGTTAAACACTCGCGCGCCTCTGCCGTTTCCATCCAGTTCCTGAGCGAGAAAACTTCACTCGTATGCAAAGTGGAGGATGACGGCGTCGGCTTTGATCCTTCCATCGTCCACAAACCAGGGCGTATTGGCCTCGGCCTCGTCAGCATGCGCGAGCGAGTCAATGCTGTCGGTGGCACTTTTGAAATTGTGTCTTCCTCTGGTCAGGGTGCCTGCTTGGTTTTTCGCGTCCCAATGAACTCATTCGAGGTGAACAATGCCCGTACGAATTCTTCTCGTTGATGATCACGCTCTAGTCCGTCAAGGACTCCACTCACTTCTTGCCCAGGAAGGCTTCTCCGTCGTCGGCGAAGCGGCTGACGGCCTCGAAGCCATGGAGAAAATCCGCTCCCTCTCTCCCGACATCGTCGTCATGGACATCAGCATGCCCGCGCAGAACGGGCTAAATGTCGCCCGGGAGGTCCACAAGTGCTTTCCTCAAGTGAAGGTCATCCTTCTCAGCCAGCATACCGAGGACATGTACATCGCCGACGCGCTCGAGGCATGTGTCGCCGCCTATGTTCTCAAGTCCCAAGCTTCGAGCGACCTCGTTCATGCCATTCATCAAGTTTCGTCCGGCAAGGTGTACTACAGCCCCGATATTTCCGCGTCCGTGCTCGCCGCTTACAAAGCAAAGACCGACGACAAGCCGGATTCCCTCACGCTTCGTGAACGTCAGGTTTTGCAGTTGATCGCCGAGGGCAAAACGACCCGCGATGTTGCCTCGCTTCTTTTCATCTCCGTCAAAACCGCCGAAACTCACCGCACCAGGCTTATGCAGAAGCTCGATATCCACGAGACGGCAAGCCTCGTCCGTTATGCCATTCGCCGCGGCTTGGTCCAGCCATAGTTCTAGGTCGGGTCTTCACCTGACCTCGATTTACTCCCTTTTCCTCACGGCCTTATCGAGCGACTCCCCGATTTCCTCTAGTCCTACCCCTGCTATCTTCGCTTTGCGCATCGCCGGGACTTTCTGAAATCGGGTTGGCCACCGAACGCAAAAGCCTGTACAAACCGTCAACCCAACGGGACTTCCCGGCGCTGCTTTTAAGCGGGGTGATATGGCTACAACTATTTTTTCCCAACCGCCAAGCGGCAATCCACACAGGAACAGCGGGCCATCGGTCGCCGGAAGGCGCCCTGCTGCCCTCGCTGTTGCCTCGGCGCTCTGGCCGTCCTCCAGCGACCTTTTCGCGGAAGACTTTCTCACCGATTCGCTGGATGAAGACGGCAATGAGCTCGGCAACTTGTTGGCCCAAATCCAGGATTTCTCGGAATCCAATCATTCTGGCCCGGCTGACCTTTTCAAATTTCGCGAGCTACTCGTCGAGGCGGCTCACTCTGTCTTCATGCGGTGGAAAGTTCTTCATCAGTTGCGCACCATGGCGCTTACCGACGACCTGACGAGTCTTTACAATCGCCGCGGTTTCTTGCTGCTTGGAATGCATTATCTTCGTCTCGCCCTTCGCAATGCTCAGCCGCTGTGTCTCTATTTTGCGGATGTCGATCGCCTGAAAATCGTCAATGACTGCTGCGGCCATGTGCAAGGGGACGCTCTCCTCGTCGCCTGCGGCGAAATCTTGAAAATGACCTTCCGCGAATCCGATATCATCGCTCGCATTGGCGGCGACGAATTCGCCGTGCTGGTTCAGGGCGGTACAAGCGAATCGCGCGACGCGGTTTTGGGCCGTCTCCAATCGTCGATCGACGCCATGAATCGCGACGTCTTTGCTTCGTATCGTCTGTCGCTAAGCGTCGGCGTCGCCAGATTCGATCCATTGAATCCGGTCACCTTGGGTGAGCTTCTGTCCATCGCCGATCGTGAGCTCATGTTTAGCAAACGTTCTCGCCGCAACGTTGAAGTACTGCGTGAGCGGAGCAAAGGCGCGAGCAATATAGGGAGTGGCACAATCTGACCGCCTGCCCGCCTAGCGTCAGAGCTTCTACGCGTGACTCTTACGGGCTGTAATCTGCAGTCTGCGGTAGTCAAGCACCCAATTCCCGTCTTGGAACAGCTCCGCCCGGCATTGCCGCTCCACTTCGTGTATCCACTTCGCGGCTGCCTCTTCGCCCATCTTCTCCAGAAATGTCTGACGGAACACGCGAATCCAGTTCTCCAACCCTTTGCCCCCATCTTCCAGCACTGTTGGCCGCTCAAACAGCGCTGCCGAGCGCACCTCCAATCCGTGTTTTTCCAGCAGCGCCGCGTATTCCGCAATCCCAGGATAGAACCACGGGCTGACGCCTGCCGGTTCACTCATACCAAGCGCGACGAATGCCTGATGAAAGGCTTTGACTAAAATCTGAATGTTTCCTTTACCGCCGAATTCCGCCACAAACCTTCCGCCTGGGCTTAGCGCCCGTGCAATTCCGCTGGCGACTTGTTCCGCCTCGGGAATCCAGTGCAGCACCGCGTTTGAAAAAACCGCATCAAACTCTCGGTCAAATTCCATCTTCGTTGCATCTACAACCTCGAACTTCAGGGCAGGGAACTTGCTCTTCGCCTGCGCCACCATTTCTGCGGACCGGTCGACCCCAAGTACCTTCGCTCCTCGCCCCGCAATCTCTGCTGTCAACACGCCTGTTCCGCAACCCAGGTCCAAAATCCGTTCACCGGATTTCGGTGCCAGCAAGTCCACCAAACCCTTCGCCTTCTCGTAAACAAACGCATGCTTCGCGTCGTACTCTTTCGCATTCCACCGATTCGTCATGAACCGCCTTTCTCAAATGAGCAGCTGCAATTTCTGACGGAACAAACCGACGCTTTTGCTCTTCCCATTCCTTCTGAAGAATTGGTCGGTTTGTGCAGAGAGAAATCTCGCTTCGATCGATCCTTCACCTCAGACCATCCAAAGTATTCTTCTGTTTTCTCTCTATGACCTCTGTGTATAAATTCGCCTCACTCCCACTTCCACCAAATCCCGAAAATCTCCCGCCAGATTTTGTCTCCCAATTTCACCGCCCCCGCGCCAAACAACAACGCCAGAATCAGTGCGGCCGAAAAAGCCTCGGCATTGTTTCTCAACAAGTCCTCTGCAAAAATGAGCCCGATAAACGCACCGCAAAGCAGACCACAGATAATCCGAACGGCGTATTCCACCCGTTTTTCGATCAAAGCGGCTTCCGCATCGCTGAGGGCCTCCAGGCCCCGCTTTTCTCGCGCGCGAGGACGCGGTTTCTCCGGCGAAGCTTTCGCCAGCTGTCCCGCCTCGAAATAGCGCAATGGCGCATTTTCAATCAGCGCGTACGCTTCATTAATTGCCTTGGTCATCGTTATTGCTTCCACTTCCGTCGTCGATCCCCTCGCCGGCCGGTCCGGATGCCACCGCTTAATCAGCTTCCTGTAGTTGGACTTAATCGCCAGCGCTGATGCCGTCGTCGGCACATCCAGCACCCGGTACGCCTTCTTCAAGTGATCGACTGCTTGCCCATCATTCGTCATTGGATTGAATCAGACCGTCTCGTTTGCTCGTAAAAACAGTTATCATCCGAATCGATTACGAGGCGGTGAGGAAAACTAAGATATAAGCTGCGAAATGCATAATCACCCTTAAAGTTCTTCAGATTCTGCGGTTACGCAAAAACCCCGTCCCCCCTCCCTCACTTTCCACTCTTTGCCGGAGCCTGCCCGCCATCCTTCACGTACTTCTCCAGCCAAGCCACCATTCGCCGCTGCATATCCAACCGGTGCTTCATTTCCTGAAACCCGTGCGGTTCCCGCGGGTACAGCACCAGGTCCGTTGTCACCCCGTACCGCTTCAGCCCGCGATACAGCTCCTCGCTCTGTCCCATTGGATCTACCGTGTCGCTTTCGCCCTGCAGAATCAGCGTCGGCGTTTTGGCCTTCTTCAAATACAAAAACGGCGAGTGGTTCAAAAATCCCTCGGGCTTTTCGTATGGCACGCCCCAGAACCATTCGTCGTACGCCGGCCCGCGCTCCGTGCCGAATTCAGAAACCAGGTTCGCCATTCCCGCGCCGCTTACCGCTCCCTTGAACTCGTTCGTCTGCGTAATCGCCCACTCGCTCATGTATCCACCGTACGACCAGCCCGCGATTCCCAATCGATTTCCGTCGGCAATTCCACGATTCACCAAATCATGCACGCCGGCCATCACGTCCTTGTAGTCCGCGCCGCCCCAGTCCGCGCGATTCATCTCAACAAATTTCTGGCCGTATCCAATCGAACCGCGAATATTCGGCATCATCACTGCGAATCCACGCGCCGCCAACAACTGCGACCAGGCATCGACGGAGTCTTCCCACGCACCAGTCGGTCCGCCGTGCACATACACGACCAGGGGCAGCTTCGTTTTTCCGTCCCAATCCGCGGGCTTCACCAGCGCCGCTTCAATCTCCAGTCCATCGAACGATTTGTATTTGTAAATCTCCGGTTTCAGCAGCGCGTGCTTTGTCCAACTTTCGTTCAAATGCGTTGCGCGCTCCGGTGCGTCCTTGCGGTTCCAAATCCACAGCTCGGCCGCTTCCATGGCCGTCTCGCCCACAAACGCCACGTTTCCGTTTGCGCTCATCGTGAACTGCCGAGGATTGCTCGCGAACATCGGTGTGTCATGCCGACTGCCGTCGCTGCCGTAGCTCACGAAGCGGGAATGGAATCCATCGAGCACGTCCAGGAGAATCGTCCCATCCGCCAACCAATGGAAATCCATGATCTGCCGGTCCAGGTTCGCGCCGGACAAATTCTGTGCCGCCGGATCACCGACGTGCAACACCATCAAGTCATGCGGATTCGGCCCATCCTCCCGGCATCCTCGAAACGCAATTGCCGTTCCCGACGGCGCAATTTGGATGTCCCCGAATCCTCCGCGCGGCGCCAGCAGTTGCTTCATCTCTCCGTCCGCTGCGCCGACCGCGAACAAACGGTCCGTCTCGCTGTCCGACTCCGGTTTGTCCGTCGCAATCGCGACCAGCGACTTGCCGCGCGGCGACCACTTCATCTCCTTCACTTCCCAATTCGGCGGCGTCAGCGCGCGTTCTTTCTTCGTAGCAATATCCAGAATCCGCAGTCGCGCGTGCCGTTCATCCTTATCAGCCACGTGCGAATCGTCATTTTCTTTTTCCTTCTTTTCCTGCAGGTCCGATTTTGCATCGGCCGCCAGGAACGCGATCTCTTGTCCGTCCGGCGCCCATTCAAACGCGCCGACGCTCTCTTTGCCCTTGGTCAGCGCCGACGCCTCGCCGCCATCCACACGCATCGCGAAAATCTGCTGCTGGTCTCCTCCGCGGCCCGACAGAAACGCGAGCTGCTTTCCATCCGGCGACCATCGGGGCGACGTCTCCGACTTTTCCGAGTACGTAAATTGTCGCGCGGCCTTGGACTTCAGGTCATAGACCCAGATGTGCCGCGTCCGGTGCTGGCCGCTTAGCGGATCGGTCGCGACAAATGCCAAGCGCGTTCCGTCCGGCGAAAATTGCGGATCCTGTATCCCGCGCAGTTGCAAAAAGTCTTCCGGCGAAAGTAAGTTGCTCTCCTGCGAGTCTTTCTTCTCTTGTCCAGCGAGTGTGCTGCTCGCCACCAGCAATACCGCCAGCCCAATGCCTAAATTCTTATGCGTCATCGCCAACTCCTTCTGTTTTCAGTCAAAAGGACTCTAACCACGCTGCGCCGCAGCGTCAATTGCCACGGTCCGCAACTCTTGCTCAAGGCGTTTGCCCCGTTTCGCAAGCCTCGGCTACAATCATCCACTTGTTTGCTCGACGGCAAACCAGACAATCGGCGCATGAACGAAATTCGACTCCATAACACGCTTACCGGCAAGACTGAGCCCTTCGTCCCGCAAACTCCGGGCGAAGTCAAAATGTATACCTGCGGGCCCACGGTCTACGATTACGCGCACATCGGAAATTTTCGCACGTTTATTTTTCAGGACACTCTTCGCCGCTTCCTAAGGCTCCGCGGTTTCAAGATGTCCCACGTTATGAATCTCACGGACGTGGACGATCGCATTATCGCCAACGCCGCCGCGGCAAAGGTGGGTATTCGCGAGTACACGGAAAAATTCGCGCAAGCTTTTTTCGACGATTGCAAAACGCTTAATGTTCAAACGCCCGAACACTGGATTCGCGCTACCGATCACATTCCGGAAATGGTTCAGCTCATCGAGCGCCTGCGTAAGAAATCTTTCACATACGACAGTGAAGGTTCGATCTACTACCGCATCACGAAATTTCCCGAATATGGAAAGCTTTCCAAAATCGATTTGACCGGTATTCAAGCCGGCGCGCGGGTGGATAACGATCGTTACGAAAAAGAAAGCGCGCGAGATTTTGCTCTCTGGAAGGCGCCCAAGCCCGGCGAGCATTTCTGGGAGACGGGGATCGGCTCAGGGCGTCCCGGCTGGCATATCGAATGTTCCGCCATGGCCATGAAATATCTTGGTGAAACGCTCGATATCCACACCGGCGGCATCGACCTCGCCTTCCCGCATCATGAAAACGAAATCGCGCAAAGTGAAGGCGCCACGGGCAAACCATTTTCGCGGTATTGGCTACACGCCGAACATCTGCTCGTTGAAGGCGAGAAGATGTCCAAGTCGGTCGGCAATTTCTATACGCTCCGCGATCTTTTTGCCAAGGGGCACAAACCCTCTTCGTTGCGCTACGCGCTTTCGAGCGTTCCGTATCGCCGCCAGTTGAATTTCACGTTTGACGGTTTGCAACAAGCCGCAAGTTCCGTCGAGCGCCTCCGCACTTTCGCGGACCGCCTGAAGCAGGGAAAATTTCCCGCCGGCAGTAGCAACGCTATGGCCGAACGCATCGCCAAGGCCGCCAATGACTTCGACGCCGGCCTCTCCGACGATTTGAACACCGCCGTCGCGCTGGCCGCGATGTACGACTTTGTTCGCGAAGCCAACATCGCCATGGATAAAGGTGAATTCAAGCTAGCGGAAGTCGCCGCCGCGCAGCATTTTCTCGCCAGCTTCGACCAGGTTTTCGCGGTCATTCAGGATGACGATGCCGCAAAGCTGAAAGCGCTGGGCATTGGCGCCGAAGAGGGTGCGTTGAGCGACGAAGACGTGGAAAAACTCGTCGCCGAACGCAACGCTGCCCGCGCCCGCAGGGACTTTGCCACCAGCGATCGCGTCCGCAAAGAACTTGCCGATCGTGGTATAATCATCGAAGATTCTCGGGACGGCAGCGTCCGCTGGAAACGTAAATGACCAACGTCCATCGCCCACGCATCTACGCCTCGCCCGCCGAAGTTCGGCCCAACCTCTACGGCGTCGATTAATAAACCTCCATTTGGCAGAGCGCTCTGGGGAGTAGTCCGCCCACGCGCGAAAAAAGTCTGCCCTGCGGTCCCTACACCACAATAACCGCCAGCTAATCAACAACTTGGAGGATTTCATGATTACCGCAACGGAAACGAAAACGCCCCGGCTCATCACTGCTCTGCCCGGGCCCAAAGCAAAAAATATCGTCGAGCGCGACGCCAAATTCATGTCGCCCTCGTTTACGCGCGATTATCCGCTGGTCGCCAAAACCGGTCGCGGCGCGATGGTCGAAGACGTGGATGGAAATGTGTTCCTCGATTTTGCCGCCGGAATTGCAGTTTGCTCCACGGGACATTGCCATCCGAGCGTCGTCGGCGCAATTCAGAAGCAAGCCGCGGAATTGATTCACATGTCCGGAACGGATTTTTATTACGAGAGCTTGCCGTATTTGGCGGAGCGACTCGGAAAAACGGTCGGCGGCGCGGAAGACAAAAAAGTTTTCTTCTGCAATTCCGGAACGGAAGCGATTGAAGGCGCTATTAAGCTCGCGCGCTACGCCACGAAGCGCGACAAAATGATCGCGTTTTACGGGTGCTTCCACGGCCGCACGATGGGTTCGCTTTCGCTGACGGCGTCGAAGTCCACGCAGCGCAAGAATTTTGGCGCATTGCTCGGCGGCGTCGAACACATTCCGTATCCCTACGCTTACCGCTGCGCGCTCGGACATGGACCCGAAACGTGCGGCGAAGAAATTCTGGAAACGCTGGAAAACCAGATTTTCAAGCGGCTCTTTGATCCGACGGAAGTTGCCGGAATCATCATCGAGCCGATTCAGGGCGAAGGCGGGTATGTTCCCGCGCCGAAGTTTTTCCTGCAGGAATTGCAGCGCATCTGCCGGCAGCACGGAATCATGCTGATTTGCGATGAAGTGCAATCCGGCATGGGCCGCACCGGAAGAATGTGGGCGCACGAATATGCGGGAATCGAACCGGATATTTTGTGCAGCGCGAAGGGAATTGCCAGCGGCATGCCGCTTGGCGCCATTATCGCGCGTTCCAGCGTGATGAACTGGAAGCCCGGCGCGCACGGCACGACGTTCGGCGGGAATCCGGTTTGTCTCGCGGCGGCGATTGCCACACTCGATTTGCTCGAAGGCGGGCTCGTGGCGAACGCGAAGAAAATCGGCGACTACATTTTCGCGAAGACCGCAGATTGGACGAAGAAGTTCAAAATCGTGGGCGACGTTCGCGGGCGTGGTTTGATGATCGGCATCGAAATCGTGCGCGATCAGCGGACGAAGGAACGTGCGGCGGATCTCCGCAATGCGATTGTGGACATGGCCTTCCACAAAGGGTTGTTGATCCTTGGTGCAGGCGAAAATACGCTTCGGCTTTCGCCGCCCCTCGTCATCGACGAAGAGCAGGCCGACTTCGCTTTGCGCACGCTCGAACAGTGCCTCCGCGAAGCCGAGAAAAAGATCTAACACCGAGGAAAATTAGAAGAGGGATTTGGATACGGCCCTGCGTTTCGACGTGCTCGCCATCGACAACATTCCCGGCAGTCCGCCCGAGGTTCGCCTCCACAAGGAGGCTTTTAGTCCGCAGCTCGATTCACGTCGGGTTCTAACGAAGCTTGCGGCATTTGATCTTGCGCGGTTATTGAAGGAGCAGGCGTTCGACGCGCTTAGTCTTTGTCCTTCCCCGGTTTTTGATTTTCGACGCTGATCGAGATCGCCGCGATTTTCAAGGGCGCCTCGACTTTGGGTTGAGACGGTTTCCCGTCGATCAGAATGCCGCGCGGAACGAAGGTAATGGTCCAGCGATCACGATTGGCCTTGAATCCGGCGAGCAACGCGCGGCTGATGGGGAACGCGAATTTTGCCGGTTCGAACCTTTCGTGGTCGTGCGATTCACCGCGAATGCCTTGACCAAACAGCGCGATTGCACCCACCAGGTACGGGCTGTCGTCGGTGGGTTCCGTACCCGGAGGAAGGCCGAGAAAAATCTGCCAAGCGACGCCGGGCTGGCGTTCCGCTTCCACTCCGTCCAGCTCGAGGAATAAAGCGGAGGTCTTGCTTTCGGCAAGCGAGGCGAGACGCTGTCTTGTGTCTTTCCAGTCGACGGGAACCGAAACTGGTTCCGGCCCCAAAGTCACCGGTTGCGTAGTGAGTTTTAGGATCAGTTCCTTTTCAAAAATAATTGGCGGCCATTTGATGATCGGAAAACAGAAGTCATTGACCTGCGGCGGTTCGCCTTCGTAGACGTAGTGCAGTTGCTGCGCGGCGCGGAGGATTTCGCAGCCCGTCATCTCCAGTTGTGCGCCTTCCTCGTCGAAGAAGGTGTACTTGGTGTTTTTCCAGACGTTGTCAAAAACCGGATCGATGCGACCGCCTTGCGCGAGCCAGAGATTCCACAGCCGGTCCATATTGCAGTGGTGCAGGAAGAAGATGGGATCTTGCGCTGCGGTCGGGACAGAGCCCATCCAGCCGCCGACAAGCACGTGTACCTGATTATGGGGCAGACTTTCGAGCGAGCTGCTGGCGGTGTTGAAGTTGATTTGCGCGAGTCCTGCGGAATAATCGACGGCCCAGGCAGGGAGGGAACCGGCGCCGCTATTCATAGCCGGATTTCGGGCTGAGATAAAAAGATCGCTGGCCGGGTCGCGGAACATCGAGGGCAGTTGGCGCTCGGCGGGATTGTTGTAGTCCCAGTAGGGAAGCGCAAAGCAGTCATCGCAGGCCATTCGGCGACAGATTCGTTCGAACCAGTAGAGATACATGCGGTGCCAAGACCAAAAGAAATAGTTGCCGTGCTGACAAGAGTTCCACGCAGTTTGCGCCGGAGTGGTGAGCGTACCGTGAATGGCGGCTTGGTAGGACCAACTGCGAGGGTCTGTGGCAGGCAAGGCGCGCATGGTGGCGATTGCTTTTCGATAGGCGACGATGACCGGGTCGAAGGCGTTCATACCGCCCACGTTCCGCCGAACGAAAAGGGAAGAGGCGGCAGCGGGTTCGGATAATAAGGACGACTGGGTGAGAAGCGCGAGCGAAGCGACGCTAGTGGTTAGGCAGAAGTTGCGACGAGTGAAATGAGTGGCCATGAGTTTGTCTCCAGACGCCCGGAAGGGCGCACACGCTGCCGGGAGAGAAACTCAATGAAAAAGGCGGGAGTTGGGCAACTGGGGATTAGTGCGGTTCGGAGCGGTTTCGTTTCAATCGTTCCGCGAGAAGGTCACCTCTTGTGCCGGACGAAGGGTGAATTGGCGCCCAGATTCCGGAGGATGTGGGTCGACATTTGGATATAATCTCGGGCGCGTTGGCAGTTTTGTTCCGGGCCAAGATGGCTGGAGGCAAAAGGGAAGCAAAATGAAGGCTCGCACTGCGACCTTATTCGCGATCACGATATTTTGCCCCGGCGCGATTGCAGCGCAGGAAATCGCACCTCCAAGGCAGGTGTACGACGGGGCGATGACGCCGGACCTGGAGGTGCGGACGTTTGCCCGCAGCGATGAATTATTTCCGACGCGCTTAGTCGAAAAAGGGAACACCGTGCGACCGCTGCCGGTGGCCAAGGCGGCGCTGAAGAATGTGCGGTTCGAAGCAGGCGGAAAGAAATACGACTTGTTTGACTACCTGGCGCTGAATCGCGTGGCGGGGCTTTTGATTTTGAAGAATGGCGAAGTAGTGCTGGAAGACTACGAATTAGGGACGAGTCCATCGACGCATTGGCCGTCGTACTCGATGGCGAAGTCGGTGTCTTCGACGTTGATAGGCGCGGCCCTGCAGGATGGCTCGATTGCGGGTCTGGATGATCCGGTGACGAAGTACGTGCCAGCGCTGAAAGGCGGCGGATATGAGGGTGTAAGCGTTCGGAACGTAATCCAAATGGCTTCCGGAGTGAAGTGGGACGAGACGTACACGGATCCGAAATCGGACCGCCGGAAAATGCTCGAGATTCAACTGCAGCAAAAGCCCGGTTCGATTTTGGCATTCATGGCTTCGCTGCCGAAAGCCGGAGCGCCGGGAACGATTTGGAATTACAACACCGGCGAGACGTTTGTTGTCGGCGCGGTGCTAGAAGGCGCGACGCACAAGCCGCTCGCACAATATTTGTCGGAGAAGATTTGGAAGCCGTGGGGAATGGAGGCGGACGCGAAGTGGCAACTGGAATCGACGAATGGAGCGGGTTTTGCCGGCGGGGGCCTTGCCGCGACGCTGCGGGATTTTGGCCGAATCGGATTATTGGTGCTGGCTGACGGGGTAATCGACGGAAAACGGCTTGTGCCAGTCGGATGGTTTGACGAGGCCGGGAGCGGGAAAGAAGTAGGCGGAAAGCATGTGGATTACGGGTATTTGTGGTGGCCGGTGCCCAAGCGAGATCCGGTACATGAAGGCGCTTTCGAAGCCGTCGGAATTTTTGGACAGCACCTCTACATCAATCGAAAAGAGAATCTGGCGGTCGTGGTGTTGAGTGCCCGGCCGAAGCCGACCGGCTCGACCGAAGTGGATGATGATGCGTTTTTTGGCGCGGTGGTAAAGGCGCTGCACTGAGTCCACGAACCAAAAATACAAAGCCGCTCACATTGGCCATGAACTACAGCGCACTGACGGCTGCAGAGTCGAGCGGCGAGCGGATCGGCGCGAAAACGCTCGAGAAAGGTTACAATGTCGGTTTCAGATAGGCGAAGCAATAGCCAGTCGTAGCGCCTGCGCCCGCTTTGCGATCCTTGGGAGGAAACGTTGCCGGAGTTGAGGAAAGATCCGATTACGGGAAGATGGGTGATCATTTCGACAGACCGCGGAAAGCGGCCGATGGATTTTTTGCGCGACGAGGTCAAGCCGGGCGATGCGAAGAATTGCCCGTTCTGTGCCGGCCATGAGTCGAAGACGCCGCCTGAGTTGCTCGTTTATGGAAGGAACGGCGGCGCGCCGAATACACCGGGCTGGTCGATTCGCGTAGTGCCGAACAAATTTCCCGCGCTGAAGATCGAAGGCGAACTGGACCGCGAAGGTGAAGGGCTCTTCGATAAGATGAATGGAGTTGGCGCGCACGAAGTAATTATTGAGGCGCCAGAGCACGAGACAACCGTTTCCACGATTCCTGAGCGAGCGATGGAAGATGTCTTGTGGGCTTACCGCGACCGCATGCTGGATCTAAAAAATGACAAACGCTTCCGTTATGTTCTGATTTTCAAGAATCACGGCGAAGCGGCGGGTGCGACCGTCGACCATCCACATTCACAATTGATTGCGTTGCCGATTGTGCCGCGGCGGGTGCGGGAAGAAGTGGACAGCGCCTGGCACTACTACGACGAAAAAGAGCGGTGCATTTTCTGCGACATCATCCGGCAGGAGATGGATACGGGCGAACGAGTTGTTGCGGAGAACGAGCATTTTATTACGATGACCCCGTACGCTTCCCGTTTTCCGTTTGAAATGTGGCTGCTGCCGAAGGTCCACGGTTCTTCGTACGAAAACAATCAGAGCACTATGTATGCGAGCCTGGCGCGAATGTTAAAAGATGTGCTGATGCGGATGGATGCGGCGCTCGACAGGCCTGCGTTCAACTTCATGATCCACACTTCGCCGATCGGCGAAGAAATCAACGATCATTATCATTGGCATGTCGAGATTATTCCAAAGCTGACAAAAGTGGCCGGCTTCGAGTGGGGTACGGGTTTTTACATCAATCCGACGCCTCCCGAAGAAGCGGCAAGATTCTTGCGGGAAGCAAAAATCGCCTCGGCAGCGAAGAAGTAAGCCGCAAGGCGCGCGTTTGGCTGACAGTCTTGCGCAATTTGGCTATAATTTCAGATGGATGGCGCGGTACCCAAGTGGTAAGGGAGAGGTCTGCAAAACCTTTATGCGTGGGTTCGATTCCCACCCGCGCCTCCAAAATTTGC
>DATLVG010000103.1:0-8752 GCA_035577625.1 Candidatus Dormiibacterota bacterium | reverse complement strand
ATCTTTTAGCAAAGGCGAAGTCACCGAACTCACCACTCTCATTCACGACGCACGCGAAATCGCCATCACTCGTCTCAAAAACGAAGCTGACCTTTTGAAAGCCGAAGACGTCGTCGGCGTCAAAACCTACATCGCCGAAATCGGCGGCGGCCTCGTCGAATTCATGGCCATCGGTACCGCCATAAAAAAACTGCCAGGCGTCGCCGTCGCCACGCCCGCACTCCCCATACACGCCATCGTCCACGACAAAGACACCTGGATCGACGGCGACTTCGGCTTCTCCCTCGACCGCGAAAAATAATCCGCCACGCGCCTTTTGAGCTTCGTGGCCGGGGTTCGCCCCGCCATCCCCCCAACGTTGCCATTCCGAATTGAGCGTCGTCTGCACGATTCGGAATCTGCTTTTTCCTTTCTTCTTACGCTCTTGTAGGGCCGCTTTCTGAAGCAGGCTGTCTTCACCTGCGTTCCCCCCTCCGCTCCGCCCCGTTTCCGTTATCCGTGTAGGGGCGGGATTTCAGTCCGACCCCTTGCCGTGTCCTTGTAGCGACCTGTTGTTTAGACCGGTTCTTTTCTCCGGGTTTCTTCGATCGTCCCACTTCCAACGCCGCCCTTTTCGCGTCATCCGAGATCCCCCGCGAGCCCATCATTGTTGTCCCGAGTCGCACGTCGTTTGCGCGGCGAGGGATCTGCTTTTTCCTCTCTCCCATCGAGAGGTCATGCTCGCCACGAATTTCAGAACCGAAACCGGAGCATCCGGCTGTTAAACTGGACTCCGGTACAAACCGTGGAACAGGTCCGCCAACAAAATCGAGAGCCTCCCAGCCTGGCTACGGGTATAGCGCTGCTGTTTATCGGTCTCGGCATGTCGGCTTTCCTTTTTCTCACCCATTCCTGGTTCTCTGGCGTTGTCACGACCGGCCTGACGATTCTTGTTACGTCGACAAGCGTGCTCGTCTGCCTGTCCAGAATTTCCCCGAACAGTCCGAGCAGAACCGTCACAACGACGAACTCGCGGGTCAGAAAGTCAAGGCTACCGTACGCTGTGCTTCTTGCGGCGTGGGTCGCTCCACTCTGGTTCTACATTGCAAGCGGCGCGCCAATGAACTTGGCGCACCAATCCGAGTTAGCCCGCGCTTATGGGGCAGATCCCTCTTGCCAGACCAGTGTCCTTCGGGAATTGGCCAGGCATACGCCCAACTTTGATGCCCCTCGCGGAGACCAGGACACGGCCATTCATGCCATTTGCAGAGTTGGCTGGTCGAGAATCACCGCAAAATCGAGTTTCCACTACTGTTTGTCCCTTGCCGGAAGCGGTCTCGATGGCGTGTTTTGCAGTTCCACCCGCCGTCAACCTCATCCCGCTTGGGGCAATATCCGCGTCGGAGAAGCCGTTGTCGCACAGACAGCCTATGGTCACCCCTCATCGTATCTTTATCAAAGCGACGATATTCCAGACCGTATATTTGATCCTCACGGCGTTCTCTTCGAATCCTCAACTAATCCCGATCAGATGTTTGACCTTCATTTCGTTCAGGCCTTTATCGCATGGAGCTTTTATCTTTGCCTGGGCGCCCTCGCTGTATTTCAAATCTTTGATTAACCATTCGCCGCACCAAGCGGGACTTCAGTCGGCTCTCTTGCTGGGCCGTCATAGTGGCCGGTCTTTCGAGTAGATCCGGGCGCTGGTGGAGGTGGTTTGAAAGAGAAGGATCTGGCACTTGCGATTGCGAATGCAGTCGCTTCGAGCTTACAGGCAAATGGAATTAGCACTGAGCAGACAAGAACCGGCGACGTCGTGAATGCCGGCGCCAAGCTCCAGTGGAGGCTAGATATAGGCAAGGGCGCGGAAATCTACGTCAGCATCCGCATCAACGCGTCGACAAGCGCCAAACCGAACGGATTCAAGGTCTACTACAACGGCTCTGGCAAAGATTTAGCAGAAACGATTTCGAAGGCGAACCCCCTTTTTTCAAGAGCCTTGGCGTGGCTCCATCTCCGTATTACATAAACAAATTCAAGGGCCGAGCCGTTCTAGTAGAAGCTGGATTCATCTCCAACGCGTCGGATCGGCAGCTACTCCAGAATCGATCCGCTCAAATCGGCAAGGAAATAGCTTCCGGAATAACAAACTACATAAAAACCTTAGGAAGGAGCCTATCCGCAGGCCACATACGACAACCTTGGTGTCTTCGGGAATTCAGCACTTATTCAAATTCGGGCCGACGAGAATCTCTCTAGGCTGAAAGTCATTGATTTGCTCTTCTTTGTGAACGAGGAGAAGCCCCTTGTTATATCTGGTCATTGCGTTGATATGCGTAAGCTTCACGACCGGCCTCGCTAAAGCCATCGAGATGCACCATGAGCCCTTTCATAGTCGGGCAGTGCCGAACAGGCGCGCTCGAATCGAAACCACCCAAATGAATGAGCAAGCACCTCGGAGTGGAAGCACCCTCGGAGTGGCAGGGTGTATGCAAACGCTTCCCGAATGGCACCCCGTCCACGTCGGCGTTCTCAGCCGCCGCGCCACTTCTGCTACAATTTCCGAACCCGGTGAGCGCCGAAAAACAAGCCAAACGATTCTTCGTATCCGGTCTCGTCCAGGGCGTCGGCTTTCGATACTTCGCGCAGGATGCCGCCGAACGTCTGCGCCTCGCCGGTTACGTCCGCAATCTTCGCGACGGCCGCGTAGAAGCCTACGCCATCGGCACGGAGGAACATCTGCTCCGGTTTCTGGCAGCTTTGAAAAAAGGCCCGCGCGGCGCCATGGTTCACGGCGTCCTCGAAGAATCCGCCGCGCTCGATTCGCACTACGAAAACGAATTCAGCATCACGCACGATCTCTAATTGGAGCCGCCCGAATGAATGATTTGAAAAAGTTGATCCGCGAAGTGCCGGACTATCCCAAGCCGGGAATTCTTTTCTACGACCTAACGACACTTCTCAAGGACAAGCAGGGCTTCCATTCGCTGATCGATCGCCTTTGCGACCACTACAACGGCCACACAATTGACCTCGTTGCGGGCATGGAAGCGCGCGGCTTCATCTTCGCGCCCGCTCTCGCCTATCGCCTCGGCGCCGGCTTCGTTCCCGTTCGCAAACCGAAAAAACTTCCCGCAAAAACCGTCGCCGTGTCGTACGCGCTCGAATACGGAACTGATTCGCTCGAAGTTCACGAAGACGCCATCCAGCCCGGCCAGCGCGTCCTGATTTGCGACGACCTTCTCGCTACCGGTGGCACCGCGCTCGCTACCGCGCAGCTCGTCGAAAAACTGGGAGGAAAAGTCGAAGGTGCCGCCTTCGCTGTCGAGCTAACGTTCCTCAACGGCCGCGGCAAACTACCCGGCTTCGATGTGTTCTCCCTGATCAAATACGATAAATAGGTAACTACTTATTGCGCGCACCGCGTTGCCGCACTGCTTCAAACAGCACCACTCCGGCGGCGACCGAAACGTTCAACGATTTCACCGGCCCCGTTGTCGGCAGCGACACAACAAAATCGCATCTTTTCCGCGTCAGCTCATGCAGCCCGCTTCCTTCGCTTCCCATCACAATTCCCGTCGCCGTCGTGTAGTCCACTTCCGAATAACTCTTGTCCCCTCCCTCATCCAGTCCCACCAGCCAATACCCCATCTCCTTCAACTCTTCCATCGCCCGCACCAGGTTCGTCACCTTCGCGACCGGCAAATGCGCCAGCGCTCCCGCCGACGCTCGCGCCACCGTGTCCGTCAATCCCGCCGCGCGCCGCTCCGGAATCACCACGCCATGTGCCCCCGCCGCCAGCGCCGTCCGAATCACCGCGCCCAGATTGTGCGGGTCCTCCACCCCATCCAGCAAAACAATCAATCCTGCTTGCTTCGGATTCTTGTTCGCATTCGCAACAATATCTTCGAGCGACATCGCGGCGCGCGCCGCTCCTACCGCCATCACGCCCTGATGGTCGCGAGTGCCCGCGCTGCGATCGACTTGCGAACGATCTTCAAATCGTACTGGCACACCGTTGCGCCGCGCGAGTTGCACAATTTCTTCGACGCGCGTGTCTTGCCGCCCTTTCGCGATCAGCACATGTTCGAGTGGCCGCCCCGCTTCGAGCGCTTCGCGTACCGCATGAATCCCCGTAATCTTATCCATGAGCCCAACAGTGTATCGTCGCCATCGAAACGCGCAAAGCTGCTTCCGTTTCGACTAACCGTTCGCTCTCTACTTCGTCTACCATCCCAGTTCGAGGTGTCCACCGTGCGCAAAACTCTTCTTGCTCTTTCCTTCTGCGTGTTCGTCAGTTCATTTCAGCCTGCTTCGGCGCAAGACACGAAAGGGCCGCTGACGGGCCGCTGGATGGTCACGGCCGACTTCAAGGGCACACCGCTCTACTTCAAGCTGCAACTCGCACAGGCGGGTGAAAAGCTCACCGGTGACTTTGACGGCGACAAATTGGAAGGGACAGTGACGGGAACCAGCATTCAATTCGTAGCCAAAGACGAACATGGGGGATCGGAAAAAGTCAGCGCGACTCTTCGAGGAACGGCGATTTCGGGTACGTGCATTTTTATCAATGGCGACAATCCAGAACGCGCCGAATCACACGGATTCACCGCCACAGTGGTGCCACCACGTCCAACCGGGCCGGCGAAGCGCCACGAATTTGTGCCGACAACTTTTTACCGGCAATTCTCGCCGCTAAATAAACCCGTGCTTACGATTGCGCCGGGCGATAGCGTTCACACGACAACAGTGGATGCAGGGGGCACGGATGAGAAAGGTGAAACGCGAGTTCTTGGCGGAAATCCTGAGACGGGCCCGTTTTATGTGGAGAGCGCGGTTCCCGGCGACACGCTTGTCGTGCATATCGTCCGCTTGCGACTGAACCGTGACTGGGCGATGAGCGACGACTACATTGTGGATCGCGGCCTTGACCGCGACCTTGCCGTCAAAAGCAAAGACGGCGGTAAAGATGTTCGCTGGCATTTGGATGCGGCGAAAGGCGTCGCTACTCCAGAGAAACCAGCGGAACATCTCACACATTATTCTGTTCCGCTGCGTCCGATGCTCGGTTGCGTTGCAACCGCGCCGGGACCGGCGCAAGCGCCACCCGGCACAGGCGATTCTGGGCGCTACGGCGGCAATATGGATTTCAACGAAATCGTTGAAGGCGCAACCGTCTATCTTCCCGTCAACGCGCCCGGCGCAATGCTCTATTTGGGAGATGGCCACGCTCTGCAGGGTGACGGCGAATTAAACGGAAACGCTCTGGAAACGTCGATGGACGTGGAGTTTTCCGTTGATGTGATTCCCGACAAGAGGATTGGCGCGCCGCGCGTCGAATCCGCTTCGCACATTATGGTCGTAGGGCTCGCGGGTTCGCTCGACGAAGCTTTTCGCGTGGCTACGGCAAGCATGGCCGATTGGCTGATGGACGATTACAAACTGACGGCATCGGAAGTGGCGCAGGTTATCGGCACGGCGGCCGAATACAAAGTGGGTGAGGTCGCGGATCGGAACGCCGGGATGGTGCTGAAGATCAACAAAGAACGACTGGCGACGCTGACGCGCGCGTCGAAATAGATTGTTCGCTACTATTCGAATCCTGCGCAGAATTCGAGAATTCTTTCGCGCGCAGTCTTCACGCGGGCGGAAAATCCGGCTGCTGCGGCTTCGTCAAGCAATAGGATTGCACGGTCGAGTTCGCCTTCGCCGCAACGCCCGGCGAGCGCGAGGCGCAACGGATGAAATAATTCTCGGCCGCGCAAGTCGAGATGCTGCTTCAGCCTTGCGATGATTTCGCTAAAACGATCCGCCGTCAGTTCGGCTCCGTCAAGAAGCAGCAATGCGAGTTGCCGTAATACGTCGCGGGCAGCGTAACGCGACATGACAACGTGGGCTTCCGTCGTTTGCAAAATTGCTCTCGCGTCATAGTCGAATACCAGGCCAAGAAGAACAGCCAGCCCGGAACGATCTGCAGTTTGTGGCCCCAGAAACGCAGCGGCTTTCGAACACCAGGAAGATTGCTTTTCGTCCGGCCCGCCGCTGAGCCAACCTTTTTCTTGCAGGATCACAACGACGTCTTCGACCGAGAAGAGATTGACGCGTTCGGTCCGTGAGGTTGGCGTCTCTGACTTGATTGGATTTAAGCCTGACATGGCGGATCCGAAAAGACTCAAAGCGAAACGAGTGTGGCAGCAACGTGGCACGCGATGGCTTCGCCACGTCCGACCGCGTCGACCCCTTCGTTTGTTTTAGCCTTCAAGTGAATCTTTTCCGGAGTGACGCCGAGCGATTTTGCGAGCGCTTCCCGCATTTTTGGGAAATGCGGCCCGAGCTTTGGTCGCTCGAGAATTACGACAGCATCGACGTGCTCAATCGCGAACTGCTTTTCAAGCAGCAATTTTCGAGCGTGCTCCAGAAATAGAAGACTGTTTGCGCCCTTCCACTTAGGATCGCTATCCGGAAAGTGCGTGCCTATATCGCCCAGTCCTGCGGCTCCGAGCAACGCGTCGCAAAGTGCGTGCGCCACAACATCGCCATCGGAATGCCCCACTGGTCCTTTATCAAACGGGAGTTCCATTCCACCCACGATCAACTTGCGCCCCGCTTCCAACCGATGCAAGTCGTAGCCGATCCCCACGCGGACGCTCATGCTTTGTGAGCCTTTTCGCGTTCGAGATAGAAATTCGCGAGTTCCATATCGGCGGGTCTCGTAATCTTGATGTTGCGTTCGGAACCGAGGACGACGTGGACTTCCTTGCCGAGGCGTTCGACGAGGCCGGCTTCGTCGGAGGCGTTGACGCTGTCGGCTTCGGCGCGCGCGAAAGCTTCTTTCAAGAGCTTCGTGTAAAAAACCTGGGGGGTTTGCGCGAGGACAACGCGTTCGCGCGGGATCGTCATTGTGATGAGCGCTACGTCTTCGGGGAGGCTTGCGCGTTTTACTTCTTTCACCGTGTCCATCGCCGGAATTCCCAAAATTGCCGCGCCGCAATTTCGCGCTTCTTCGATGACGCGCGCAATCTGTTCGCGGGTTACGAACGGCCGTACAGCATCGTGTACCAGGACAATCTCAGTGCCCTCCGCCACGTGTTTCAACGCGGCGGCGACCGATTCCTGGCGCGAGTCTCCGCCTTTGACTACACGCAACGTTTGGCGAAATTTCTCCGCACGCAATCGCTCCGCCAGGCGGTCCACTTCTTCGGATCGAGTGGCGACGATAATTTCGGTAATCAGTTCGCACGAGGCAATTTTCCGCAAGCTGTGGACCAGAATCGGGGCACCATCGAGCTCCAGAAATTGTTTGGGGGTTTCCGCGCCCATGCGCGTACCAAGTCCAGCGGCGGGCAAGATTGCAGCAATTTTGCTCATGAGTATGCCGCAAACAGCCGGCTCCGCCGGCTGCCTGCAAACACCTCAGTGTACCCTAAGGGCGTTGCGGGGAAAACTCACCGCCGCTAACACTCACCGCCGCTAACATTCGGCCCGAATGAGCCGCCATGGGCTAACGTTTATCGGGAATCAGCCGCCATTTTCACCGCGCCCCGCCGCAGCCTGCCTGCTCGTTGCAGGGGCAAGATCCGCGCGTTCGTCCAGCCTGCCAAAAATCATTTTGCCAGCCGGCGTCTGGTGCACGGACGTGACCGTGATATCCACATTGCGGTTGGTGAACTTGCGCGCGCCATCCACCACCACCATCGTGCCGTCTTCGAGATACGCGACACCCTGATTCGCTTCCTTGCCCTCGCGCAAAATAAAAACACGCATGGCTTCGCCCGGCAAAACCACGGGCCGCAGCGCATTTGCAAGCTGGTTGACGTTCAGCACAGCGATGCCCTGGACGCTGGCCACTTTGTTCAAATTGAAATCGTTGGTGACGATTTTTGCGCCGGTCTTTTTGGCCAGTTCCACGAGGCGGCGGTCCACTTCTCCTTCCTGCGTCGCGTCTTCTTCGAGGACAGACACTTTAAGGTGCGGCAGCTTCTGCATGCGCTGCAATACTTCCAATCCGCGGCGGCCACGTTGGCGGCGGAGCGTGTCAGACGAATCCGCAATTTGCTGCAATTCGTGGAGCACAAAACGCGGCACCTGCAGCGGCCCATCCAGAAAGTGCGCTTCGCAAATGTCCGCGATGCGTCCGTCTATCAAGACGCTGGTGTCGAGCAATTTCGGCGTGGCATGGCCTCGGGTCGTCAAACCAACAGCGTCGCTCGCCTGTTGTCTGGGAAGCAACGGAATCTCGATGCCCTTGGCTGTGCCCAGGAACAATCCGAGGTAACCCAAACTCACCAGCGAACCAAGCTCGAGGAAAGATTTCGTGGAATCCGGCACGCTTGTGCGCGACACGATGAGCGAGACGAGTAGAGCGGCGGCGATTCCCGCGAGGCTGCCTAGCGCTCCCCCTGCGATGGCGCGGACTTCGGTCTTGCGCAAACGCATTTCGACAATCACCAATGCAAGAGCTACGGCGAATCCGGCGGCCGCCGCGGTCCAGTGTGCGAGTGCGAACGGCTGCAAAGCGGCGGCCAGCGCGCCAATACAGACGAGAAGCGCAGCACGGCCAATCCAGAGAGCTAGAGCGCTTCCGTAAATGTGAAAGTCCGACCTATTTTTAGACGACGCGACTGAACGGGCCGAGGAGGGTTCGAAGGAACTCGCGCCTTCCGCTTTTGTCCGGCTCATACGACCTCACAGGATTCTTGAATCACTGCAAAATCGAACAGCCAATTACTGAAGGGCCCGGCGCTGCAGCCCGCAGATAGCATGCCAGCTATCT
>DATLVG010000102.1:0-2568 GCA_035577625.1 Candidatus Dormiibacterota bacterium | reverse complement strand
CTTTTGCCGCTTTTGCATTCGTCGTCTTTTACTCGATAGCTAGAATCCTTCAACGTCGCCAAGCTCCCGTTCCCAACGCGCTAACATGATTTGGAGTGGCCGCATCATGACACGTCCCCATTGATCGTCACGCCCTTCGCGCCGCTTCGAGACGGGACAAGCCTCCGGTCCATCGTAAAGTGAATCAATTCCGCGATCGAATGTACTCCCAGCTTCAATATAATCTTCGCTCGATGTCTCCACGGTCCGCGGCACCTGCTCGAGTCGCTTCTCAAGCGACTCGGCTTCCTGTAGAGAGTCGACCAGAGCTTGACTGGTCCCTGGACAAACGGGCCAGTAACCAAGTTACCCGTTTTCCGTGCCTGGACTTGGCAATCGGATGATTCAACAGCCGCACGCGTTTGGTAAAGTCACTGAGAATTTATGGCAGTGCCTGTTACCTCCAGGAGAGAGAGAGCACCTGTGGCCCGACTACGCTCTTGTATGGGAGGACGCCTGCTCCTAGCAATGATTGAACGTTGTGTCCGAGATGCTGGTGGCACTTATATGTGCTGTGACACGGATGCGCTGATAATTGTTGGACACATTTCAAGAGATTGTGGAATTTCGGCTTGCTGGAAAGGCGTTCCCAAGGTCGGGGTAATCTGGAATATCGGATTAGCGAACTAGGGAGATCGCGGCTTCGTTAATTGCGCTCGCAAAGACCCCAAAGTCACTAATTTTAAGATTCGGCTCCGGTTCAGGTAGCCCTACACGCGCATCACTATCTCCTTTTATGAGGTGGTCCCTTTTTCGCGGCCATATCCCAATCCCATCCCTGCGTTGACGGGCGAAAGAAAAGCGGCAATACTGCAGAGCGATGATCGGACAGCTTCGCGGCAGGCTTGCTGACAAAAGGCCGAATCAGGTGCTCGTGGATGTCGGAGGTGTCGGCTACATCGTCGCCGTTCCGCTGTCTACCTACGCCGCGCTCGGCGAACTCCACACCGAAGTGACGTTACTCATCCACACTCACGTTCGCGAAGACGCGCTGTCTCTCTACGGTTTTCTTTCTTCTCGAGAAAAGCACCTCTTCGAAATGCTGCTCTCCGCATCGGGAGTTGGCCCTTCGTTGGCGCTAAAAATTCTCTCCGGCATGAGCACCGAAGAATTAATTCCTGCCATCCGCGGCAACGATCTCGGCCGGCTCACCAAGATTCCCGGCGTTGGCAGGAAAACTGCCGAACGCATGGTCGTTGAGCTGAAAGACAAGCTCGATTCCATGGCCATCATCGAGCAACGGCCCGCCATCGCGTCACCTGTCGGAGTCGAGCCCGACGTCGTTTCCGCGCTCACTAATCTCGGCTACGACGGCCGCACAGCTGAATCTGCCGTCGCCGAAGGTAAACGCGAAGCTGGCGTTTCGAATTTCGAGAAACTATTGAAAGCGTCGCTGCAAGCCCTCACGGGCCCGAAAGGAAAAGCGGCAAGAGTTCCCTAAACTTTTGACCTCGCCAACAAATGGCCGATGGCACCGCAAAACGAATGAGTCCCGATCGCCAGCCGCAACGTATCGTTTCCGGCGCTGGATACGAAGACGACGCTCGCCTTGACGCCAGTGTTCGCCCCAAAATCCTCGCCGAATACATCGGCCAGAAACGCGTCAAAGAAAATATTTCCATCGCGCTCGAAGCAGCCCGCAATCGCGGCGAAGCCCTCGACCATGTCTTACTCTATGGCCCGCCAGGGCTCGGAAAAACCACGCTCGCGCAAATCATTGCGAATGAAATGCATGTCCCCATCAAAACAAGTGCGGGGCCGATGCTCGAACGCAAAGGTGATCTCACCGCCATTCTCACCTCGCTCGAACTGCGAGAAGTTTTCTTCCTCGACGAAATTCATCGCCTCCAGCCTGCCGTCGAAGAAGTTCTGTACCCGGCGATGGAAGATTTTCGCGTCGACCTCGTCATCGGCCAGGGCCCGGGCGCGCGCATCCATCCTTTTCATCTCAATCATTTCACCTTAATCGGCGCCACCACGCGTGCCGGACTCATCACAGCGCCGCTGCGCTCCCGCTTCGGCATCGTTCACCGTCTCGATTTTTACGAGCCGGAAGATCTGCTCATCATTCTTCACCGATCTGCTAAGATTCTGTCCATTGAAATGGAGGAGGGCGGCGCCGAAGAAATTGCCCGCCGTTGCCGCGGAACACCGCGCATCGCGAATCGCCTGTTGCGCCGTGCTCGCGATTTTGCGGAAGTCCGAGCCGCCGGTCGCATCACGCGCGGCGTCGCACAAGAAGCGCTCGCCATGCTCGGCGTCGACGACAGCGGCCTCGACGAAGTCGACCGCAACCTCATGATCGCGCTGCTCGATAAATATTCCGGCGGACCCGTCGGCCTCGGCACGCTGGCTGCGGCGCTCTCTGAAGAAGAAGATGCCATCGAAGAAATGTACGAACCCTACCTTATGCAAATCGGCATGATCGACCGCACACCCCGCGGCCGCGTCGCCACCCCGCGCGCCTACCAATACTTCGGCCGCGACCTCCCCAAACGCCAGCCCCGCCTCTTCTGAACTCTGAGCCCC
>DATLVG010000101.1:0-13801 GCA_035577625.1 Candidatus Dormiibacterota bacterium | reverse complement strand
GGCGGCACCATGGGCGAAACGAGCGTCATTCTCGAAGGTGTCGAAAACGAAGCCGCAAAACATTCTCTCTACAGCACTGTTCACGGCGCAGGCCGCGTCATGGGTCGCATGGAAGCCAAAGGCAAAGTGGACAAGAAAACCGGTGAGGTTTTGCGCCCCGGCAAAGTCTCCCCGGAAATGATGCGCGAATGGGTCGCCCGCTCTTGTGTCGAACTCCGCGGCGCAGGCCTCGACGAATCCCCCCACTGCTACAAACGCCTCAACGAAGTCCTCGCTGAGCACGGCGACAGCATCCGCATCCTCCACACCCTAACCCCCGTCGGCGTCGCCATGGCCGGCGCCAACGAATTCGACCCCTACAAAGACTAATCAGACGCCGCGTAAGGTCTAATGAGTCGGATCAGTTTTGTAGGCCCTCCGACCAGTCTTGATTAGTCGACCAGCCAGACAAATGGCCAATCAGTGGCAAGAAACCGTGTTGGGGAAAGATTCTACGCTGCGTCTTCGTCGGGCTCGACCGTCAGCCGGCCCTTGCTTTTCTTGGCCATCAGGTAGGACCGAATAAACGGATCGAGGTCGCCATCGAGCACGCGGTCCACGTCGCCGACTTCAAACTTTGTCCGGTGATCCTTGATTAAGCGATACGGCTGCATCACATACGAACGAATCTGGCTGCCAAACGAAATTTCCAGTTTCGTTTCGTCCAGCTTGTCACTCGCATCGCGCCGCTTCTGAATTTCAGCGTCATACAATTTCGACCGCAGCATCTTCATCGCAAGTTCGCGGTTCTTGTGCTGACTGCGCTCTACCTGGCACGCCACAACGATTCCCGACGGCAAATGCGTGATCCGCACCGCCGTCTCAACTTTGTTGACGTTCTGGCCGCCCTTGCCGCCGGCACGATATGTATCGAGTTTCAGCTCGTCGGGCTTGATGTCGATCTCGATCCGGTCATCCACTTCCGGAATCACGAACACGCTGGCGAACGACGTATGGCGCCGCGCCGCCTGATCGAAAGGAGAAATCCGCACGAGCCGGTGCACACCCGTTTCGCCGGACAAGAGTCCGTATGCATTTTCACCGGTAAACTGAATCGTCGCATTCTTGATGCCCGCTTCTTCGCCTGGCGTTTCATCGAGTACCACGGCGTTAAATTTTCTGCGCTCCGCCCAACGCAAATACATGCGCAGCAGAATCGAAGCCCAGTCTTGCGATTCCGTGCCGCCCGCGCCGGGCTTGATCGTCATGATCGCGTTCAGGTGGTCGCTCTCGCCGGAAAGCAGCGTCCGTGTTTCCTGCTCAGACACAAACGTTTCCGCCGCCGTCAATTCCCTGTCGAGATCGCGCAGCAGTTCTTCCTTCTGCGCCGCGTTGGTCTCCTGCGACGCCAGCTCAATATAAGTCTCGATATCGCCGGTAACCGACGTCAGCTTCTCGTCCGCGTTCACTTGATCTTCCGCTCGCTTTCGTTCGCGAAGCACACCCTGGGCCTTCTCCTGGTCGTCCCAGAAGCCCGGCTGTGCAATCTTTTCTTCGTGAGTCTTTAATTCTTCGCGGAAATGCGCGGCGTCAAAGATAGCTCCGCACAAGCGTGATGCGCTGCTTCAATCCTTCGTATCGATATTGCAGATCTTCCAGAATCATTTCGTTTCACTCTTCGCTTTTCGCTACGTCGTTACTTCATTGCTTCGTCTCTTCACCAGTGTTTGAGCTACCAGAATAACCGAAATAATCACACACAACCAAGCAAACCAGTCGCCCATGCGCGTGTACAGCGTCAAGTCCGTCCGAAAGTCGTACGGCAAATCGGCAGCTCCCCGCACGTCGCGGGGAATTGAAGTGTACGTCCGTCCGTACGGATCGACAGCCGCGGTAATCCCGCTGTTCGTCACGCGCACCAGCCAGCGCCGGTTTTCCACCGCCCGCACGCGCGCCATCCGCAAATGTTGCTCCGCCGCCGCGGACTTTCCAAACCACCCGTCGTTGGAAATGTTGATGAACAGATTCGCGCCGCCGTTCGCAAACTCGCGAATCTCGCCGGGGTAAATCGCCTCATAACAAATGTACGTCCCAAATTTAAATCCATTTGGCAGCGTCCCGACAACGCGATTCATTCCCTTCCGGAATCCGCCGACTTCGCTCGAAACACTTGCGACCACGCGATGAATCAGCGGAAAAGGTTCGTATTCGCCGAACGGCACGAGGTGCATCTTGTCGTACGCAAAAATTCGCCGCCCATTTCCATCTACCATAACGGCGCTGTTGTATGGCACCTGAACGTGCGCGCCAGAAGGCCCCACTTCCGGTTTCCACTCAATCGTGCCCGCGAGAAACGGCCGTTGCGCCTCGATTGCAATCCGCGACGCGACTCTTCCAAACTGCGCGTCTTGCCAGGAAAACGGGGCGGGCGCTTCCGGCCAAATAATTAAATCGGGATGCTTGGCGGTATCCTCCAGGCTGAGCGCTTCCAACTCGGCCAAATCTTCGCGGTGCGCGCCAAACCAGTCTTGCCCGTACGATTCGACCTCCGGAAAATTTGGCTGCACCGCGCGCGCCGAATGATTCGCCACAGCCTTCGGCACAAACTTCTCGCCACCGAACATGACCAACAAAATCAATACGGTGGCACCGGCAATAATTCCAAGCCTCTTCGCAATGGCCGTCGATTTCGCGACATCCGCCCACGCAACCAATGAATTGAACGCAGCAACGACAAACGAAAGTCCGTATATTCCGGTTACCGTCGTGAGTTGCGCCATCGCCAGGTTCGTTCCGGCGGGATATCCAAGCAAATTCCACGGAAAACTTATCTCCGGCAAATGGGCGCGAATAAATTCAAACGTGACCCAAAGAAACGGCGCCCCGATGCACGCTAGCTTCGCGTCACGCCCCGCAATTCGATTCACGCACCAGGCAAATCCCCCAGTCAGCACGCCCCATGCCGCCGCAATCAAAAGCAACACTCCCCAGCCGCCCGCAGGCGAAAGCCCGCCGTGCACGCTCAACACCGTCGCGATCCACGGCACGGAAGTCAGTACAAACGCGATTGCATGAACAAATCCGCAGGCAAACGCCACGCGCGGCTTCGCCTTCATCACCAGCATCAAGAGCAGCCCGACACTGATCCACGAATAAATTTGCAGATTCAAACCGATGAAGGAGAGAGACAATCCCGCGCCGGTCAGCGCCGCGAAAAGAGAGCGCGCAGCGGCCGGTATTTCCTTGCCTGATTGCGAATCAAGAAACGCGAACCACCTGCGCGGCGTCATCCGCGCTTCACGATGGCCTTAAAACCGGCGGATTCGATGCTCTTCCGTGCTGCATCGGCGGCTTTTTGATTAGGGTAAGGGCCTACTTGTACGCGGTAATATTTGTCGCCTTGCGGCGGCACGACGTATGCCGGAAATTTCTTTTTCATCAGCGTCGACGCGACGTTCAACGCATCGGCCTGTCTGGTGAGCGCGGCAACCTGCACGGTGAACGAACCGCGCGGCGCTTGCGGCGCGGCAACTGTTGATTTCGCATTGTTCGGCGTGACCGGCTTCGCACTTGCATTTAAATTTTTCGACGATGCCGTCGCGTTTCGCGGCGTCGCGTTGTTCACCGGCGCCGGTTTCAGATGCTCGTCGGTCGCCTTGCTTTCGCCCGCGTGATAAAACTCCCAATCCGAACTCGGTGGAGTAACAGGATCGCTTGCGGGCTCAACTTGAGGAGTTCCTTTTTGGCGTTTCGGTTCGACTTCCGGCTTCGCCTTCACCACGACATCCGACGGCCGGAAAGATCCTTCCGCGCGCACCTGGCCCTCGAACTCCTTGCGGCCCATCACGTAACCTAGCGTGAAAAATACCCCTGAAAAAAGCAGCATCAGAAAAAATAGCCCAATTACGTGCCGGCCCTCCAGCACGCGATCGCCCGCCGATGCTCTTCTTCCCCCAGCCGCCATTCTTATTTCTGCTTGCCCCCTAACGCATTCACCCAGCTACTAATGATATCCACAGGCAAGGGAAACACAATCGTTGTGTTCTTCTCGACACCTATTTCAGTTAACGTCTGCAGATAGCGAAGCTGAATCGCCGAAGGCTGCGTTTCCAGAACTTTCGCGGCGTCCGCAAGTTTTTGTGCCGCCTCAAACTCGCCGGCCGCGTGAATTACCTTCGCGCGCCTCTCCCGTTCCGCTTCCGCTTGCCGTGCGATCGCGCGCTGCATCTGCTCGGGAATGTCCACCTGCTTTACTTCCACTTTGGTGACTTTGATTCCCCATGCTTCCGTATCCTGGTCGAGAATCAACTGAAGCTTTTCGTTCACGCGGTCGCGTTCGGAAAGTATTTCATCCAGCTGAAATTGGCCGACGACACTGCGCAGCGTGGTCTGCGCTAGTTGTGATGTCGCATAAAGATAGTTCTCAATTTCGCGCAGAGCGCGATTCGCATCCACGACTTTGAAATAGCAAACCGCGTTCACTTTCACCGACACGTTATCTTTCGTGATGATGTCCTGCGGCGGGACGTCCAACGTGACGATGCGCAGCGGAATGCGATAAAGCGTTTCGATCGGCCAAAGAATAATTCGCAATCCCGCGCCCTTTGCGTCCGGCAACATGCGCCCCAGGCGCAGCACGGCACCGCGCTCCCATTCCTTAATGACGTTGAAAGATTTTGCAAACCACAGCAGCACAATCCCGACGACGATCAAAACCGGCAACCAGTTCTCCATATTTCCTCCCCCAAGTCCCATAAACTATTTTTGCGCCTCGACCGGCGCAACTTCCACGCGCAGTCCTTCCACCTTCATTACGCGCACGGATTTTCCTTCACCGATTTCCTGCGAAGAGAACGCGCGCCACAATTCTCCGCGCCACCGAATCATACCCTCTCCGCCTGACGCGACGGGCTTTATGACCGTTCCAACTTCGCCGATCATCTCTTCGGGTCCCGTTGCCGGCTTCCATTTTCGCGAACGCAAGACGGAGCGCATCAAAAATACGGAAATCCCCGCGAAAGGAATGGTCACGGCCAACGCCACGAGCGGACTCACGCCACGGCCAGTCAGCGGCGAGCGCACCAGAAACAGAGCGCCGAGCATCATCGAAATAATTCCGCCGGCCAACAGGACGCCGTGGCTCGTGTATTTTGCTTCGAGAACAAACAGCGCGATGGCCACCACAATCAGAACAATTCCCGCCAGATTCACGGGCAACAGGTGCATCGCGTACAGGGCGAGCACCATGGAGATCGCGCCGACTACTCCGGGAGCCACCATTCCGGGATGCGTAAACTCGGTGTAGAGTCCGAGCGCGCCGACAATCAGCAACAGGAAAAATACGTCCGGCTCAACGATGCGAGCCAAAAAACTTTGGCGCAACGATAACGAAAACGGTTCCCGAGCGGCGTTGGTCAATTCCAATTTCAGCTTTGTTCCGTTGAAGCGAGTGATCTCTCTGCCATTTAATTTCTGAAGCAGCTCTTCGGTGGAGTCGGCTTCCAGGTCGATCAGCTTGCCGTCCAACGCTTCCTGCACCGTAAATGCTTTCGCGTCGGTCACCGCGGTTTCGGCAAGCGATGGATTTCGCCGGCGTTTTTCCGAGAAACTTCTCAGAAATGCCTGCGCGTCGTTCGTGATCTTTCGTTTGAGCGTTTCGTCAATTCCAATCGTGAATCCACCAACGGCCAGAATTGGCGAAGCCGCGCCGGTACGAGTCGCGGGCGCCATCGCCGCAACGTCCGCGCTCAGCAAAATAAAAAAACCTGCCGATGCTCCTCGCGCACCCTTCGGCGCCACATACACCGCCACCGGCACCGGCGAATCCAGAATGTGTTGCACGATTTTTTGCGTGGAATCGCTCAAGCCGCCGGGCGTGTCCATCGTGATTAGCACAAGCGACGCTTGCCGCCGCGCGGCATCCGCCAAGCCTTCCTCCACATAGGTCGCAAGCACCGGCTCGATTTCGCCGTTGATTTGCAGTTCGAGAACCAGCGGACCACCGTGTTTTTCCTGGGCGCCAGCACCCGCCAATCCGAAGCACGACGCAAGCAGCGCAGCAAACACGGGCAACACCGCGACAAGTCGCGTGGCCCATCGTCGCTGCTCGACAACAAATTTCACTTCGAGTCTCCGCCCGGTTTCACGGCCTTCAAGTGCTCCAGCAATTGTTTCGCTTCGGCGTAATTTGGCGCAAGCTTCACGGCGCGTTCCAACTCCGTTCGCGCCAGATCATTTTTCTTTTGCTCGAGATAAATTCGCGCAAGGGACACGTGGTCGACGGCGGAATCCCGCCGCGCCAGGGCCGCTTGCAATTCCTTCACCGCATCATCCGGTTTATTTCGCCGCCGCGCAACGTCCGCAATGCCGCGATGCGCCGACGCATCTCCCGAATCCAATCGAAGCGCCGCGCGAAATGCCTCTTCCGCGGTATCCAGCCGGCCGGCGGAAAGTTCCTGACGCCCTCGCCTGACCAAGCTCGCGCCGGAACCTGCCGACGCTTCCGCGGTGGCCGAAGCCGCCGTTTGCTGCGACAAATTCTCCAATTGCAACGACGACGTGTCCAATTCCGTCTTGATTCGTTCCATTTTCGCCAAAGCATCCGGCTTTACAGCCGGAAATTTGCCGGGGCCGATCGCTTCATTTGCGGCGTCTTTTTCTTCATCGGCTTCTTCTTTCTTCCCTGCTTTCTCCAGCGCATAAATCAAAAGCGAGCGATCTTCCGCAGTCTCCGGTTCGCGTTCAGTGGCATCGCGAAACTCGTCTGCAGCTTCCGCAAATTCGTTCGCGCGCAAATACAACAGACCGAGGTTCACCGGATAGTCGCCTTCTTCCGGATCGAGTTCCGCCGCGCGCCGCAGGGCCGCAATTCCTTCCGCAGATTTTCCCGCCCTGGCGCGAGCAAGACCCAGATTGTTTAGAATTTCCGGCAGGTCCGCGCCGGAAACGAGATTGTCCTTCAAGGCGTCTTGCAGCGAAACAAAAACCGCTTCCGCTTTGTCCGGTTCATCCGTCCACAGGCGGCAGACACCGGTCGCAAAAACCGCTTCCGTAAATCGCAAACTCGTCTTGGGCACGCGGCTAAGCCATTGCAGAGCGGAGGCGCAGTCGCGCCGGCCGTAATAGAGCTGCCCGAGGGCAAAATCAGGGTCGGACCAATCTGGTTCGAGGCGTGCGGCTTCCCGCAGTTCACGCGTCCTGGCGTCGTCTTCGTTGGCGAGCAGGCCGCGTATGTAATGTTCGAAAGCGTCAAGCCGCAGCGGCCGCTGGAGTTTCGAAAAGTCGGCCAAGTTCAGGGGAAAGGACCGTTCGTTACCCGCCAACAGTTTCCAGACTGTTTTCGTGTGGAGATCCATCAGCGACTCCAGCTTCCCCGTTTCCTGCACCGCAGGCTGCAATGCGGCTGGATTGACGCGCAAGACGCGCGCTTGCAGCGTCAACGAATTTCCGTCGGTGTGAAACTTTCCGAAGACGACAAAGTCAACGTCGAGTTCGGCGCCAATGCGCAGCATCGTGGCATGGCTCAGTCTCGCGCTTGCCGGCAATCCGTAGCGATCAAGCTCGGCAGTGCGTCCCGCGTGCGAATAAACCTGTTGCCCGGCGGCCGAAAGCCGCTGAATGGTCAGCTCTTCCAATCCTTCGCTTAGCCAATCAAGGCGCGGGCTTGCGCCGGCATTTTCGAAGGGAAAAACCAGGAAAATTCCCTGGCCGCTCAGAGGCTGTACCGGTTTTGGAGTCTGTCCGCGGAGGACGCCGGGAGACAAAACGGCCAGTAGAACGAGCGCGGGTGCGGGGATCTTTCGCAGAATGTTCACGAAAAAATTGTATCAGACTGCGCGGTCGCGCCGAGGAGTTCTCGTGGCGTTGTTCTATGGAAAAATGGCGGGAGGTGATCCCACTTTAATCAGCGATTTCGCTGACACCGAGAGAAATTCCTCCACTTCGCCTTTTGTCCGAGGAGTCGGGCGCGGTTTGGTTTAGTGGGTGCGTTCTTGTGCAGGCGGCGCGAGAACTTCCTGCATTTCGGGCAATTTGAGCATGGCCGAAAACGCAGGATCGGTCTGCACTTCGTTCATGGTCTTGTAGCCTTCATCTTTTGCCTTGCGCAGGTAGATGAGGCTGCGCTCGAAGTTTCCTGATTCGGCGAACGACTTCGCGAGGAGAAAATAAAATTTCGCGCGATCTTCGACAGAGCGATCCTGTACGGTGGAGCCGTTGCGTCCAGCGCCGTGGTCAAGAACGGTCGGATCGAGTTTCAGCGCTTGCTGAAACGAAGCGATGGACTCTTCATATTTCTTATCCGCAAAATACGCGTAGCCCAAATTGCTGTAAGACACCGCCAAATCGGCGCGCATCTTGATGGCCTTCTGATAGGCGCGAATGGCGCGGCCGAATTTCTTTTTGTCGTACCAGATCACGCCAATATTGTTCTGGGCGTCGGCGTAGGTCGGGTCGAGCTTCACGGCGCGTTCGTAGGAGCGCAGCGCGCCGCCGAGATCGTATTCCTTGTGCAGCGCAATGCCGAGTTTGTTATAGACCACGGCATTTTTGGGATCCTGCTCGGTAAGCTTTTTGTACGCCAAAGCCGCTTCGCGAAATTCCTTGCGCGCCATCATCAGATCGGCCATTTCTTCGGCCGAAAGCTGGCGGGAAGACGCGGGCGTTCCTTGCGTCGCTTCCTGGGAAGGCGCCTGGATCGAATGCGGGATAAAAGCCATGGCCGCCTTCGGTTCATCGTTCGTTTGCCCGGAAGAAACAGCGGTAACGCTGAGGAGGAGGACTAGACCTGCAGGAATCGCCAGTCGCAAAACTTTCATGGCGAGTCTCCTTTGTCCGGTTTGGCCGGATTCGGATTTGATTGGCCTGGGTCGGTTTTGCCCGGCTCGGGCTTTTTCTTACCCCCAAAGATACCAAAAATCTTCTTCAAGGGATTCTTTTTTTTGTCTTCTTCCTTCACTTCGGAAGCAGCAGGCTCGTTAGCCTGTCCGGTTGCGTTGGGAGGCCGGTTGGGATCGTACTTGGTCGCGCCCGCGCCCTTAGGTTCTCCGTCTTTCTTATCTCCGCCGCCGAAAATGTGCGAGAGGAACGAACCGGTGGAGGAGATGATTCCCTGCCCGCCTCCGTGCAATTCGCAATATTGCGTTGGTGCGGAGCCTGCGACGAAAACTTCGTCCTTGGTGGTTGGACAGTTTGGTGTGGCGAGCTCCAGCGACTCCGGATCTATCAATGTCGTTTGCACACCTTCGGGCGGGTCGAAGTCTTTCACGTTGCGGTAGCCAGGGAGCGCCGTCGCCCTCTGCATGAAATCCGCCCAAATCGGGGCATCGGCCGCTCCGCCCGTCAGCCCCAGGTCGCGGTTGTCATCAAATCCAATCCAAATCACGCACACGAGATTCGAAGTGAAGCCGGCGAACCAGCCGTCACGCGAAGTGCCGGTTTTTCCAGCTGCAGGCAAAGTGAAGCCGTGCGCGCGCACAGCAGCGCCGGTGCCACGGTTCAAGACGTCTTTCATGACGCTGGTGACCAAGTAAGCGACGCGTGGATCGAGGACGGTGCGCGTTTGCGGTGTCACCTTTTCGAGCATGGTTCCGTTGGCGCTAACGACTTCGCGCAAAAATTCCGGTTCAGCACGCACGCCGCCTTGGCCAAATGCGGTGTAGCCTGCGGCGACTTCCACCGGCGTCATTTCGTACGCGCCAAGCGCGACGGCCGGCGTGGCGCGAATGTTATTTCCAAGCCCCATTTGGCGCGCGATTTGCACGACACGGCCATAACCGATAAGTTCCGCCACTTTTACGGTAGCGACGTTGAGCGAATTGGTCAGGGCATCGCGGACGGTGACACGGCCCATGAATCGTTCGCCGTAGTTGTTCGGGGTGTATTCCTGGCCTTCGAATTCAAACGTAGTCGGCTCGTCGTCTACCGTTGTCACGGGCGTGATGATGGGCTGAACGCCGTCCACGGCATTAGTAAAAGCGGCGGAATAGACGAATGGCTTGAAAACGGAACCAGGCTGGCGGCGTGCAATCGCATGATTCAACTGGCTGGTGCCATAGTCCCTGCCGCCGATCAGCGCTTTGATTTCTCCGGTGTGCGGATCGAGGACGACCATGGCGGCTTGCACTTGGGGGATCGGTTCATCGCTGCCTTTCTTCTTGGCTTCGCGTTTCCATTTGTCGTAACGCTTGGCTAGAAGCAGGTCGACGTTTTTTGTGCCGGCATCCAGAGCGGCGACGGCGGCGCGCTGTAGCGCAGGATCAATCGACGTATAGACACGGAAGTTCTCGCTGAGTAGCTCGTTTTCCGAAAATTTGTCGAGCAGGTGATCCTTGACCATGTCCACGAAGTAGGGAGCTTCGTTGCCGGACACGGACGTCCGAATAATCTTGAGAGGCGCGCGCTTGGCGTCCGCCACATCCGCTTCGGTGATGTATTTGTTATCGAGCATCTGCGGGAGGACGCGGTCTCGCGCCTGGACGCCGCGCTCGGGATGGCGGTCAGCCGAGGAGTAGTAATTGGGCGCACGGATAATTCCGGCAAGGAAGGCGCACTCGCCGAGAGACAGTTGGCGCAAATCTTTTCCGAAATAGCCGACGCTGGCTTGCGCAAAGCCGCGAATGCCGAAGCTTCCGCGGTTGCCGAGGTAGACCTCATTCGCGTACATTTCGAAAATCTGTTTTTTGTTGAAGCGCTGCTCGAGTTCGAAAGAGAGCATCGCTTCGGCCAGCTTTCGCCGCCAGTTGCGATCGGTAGAAAGAAAGAAGGTTCGCGCCACTTGCATGGTGATGGTGCTGGCGCCTTGCAAGTGGGTTCCGTGACGCAAGTCATTCCAGGCGGCGCCAAAGATTCTTATGAAGTCGAAACCAGGATGCTCGAAGAAGCGTTTGTCTTCCGCGGACAGAATCGCGTTGACCAGCGTGGGCGGCAAATCTTCATAGCGGACGGCACGACGTTTTTCACGCGCGCTGTCAAACAGATTGGTGATGAGTTCCGGCTCGATATCGGCAATGCCCAATTCGGCCCCACCGTTCAAGGGACGGATGGACTTGATGGTCTTGCCCGCAAACTGCACGGCGATCGCATTGTTCCCGGCAAAATAGGAAAGCTTCGAGGGGCGAACATCGACGGTATTGCCCTGCACGGTGTACTGACCGAGCGCGTTGTCATCGGCCGTCGGGCGGTAGCCGACACGCTGGAGGTATTGCGCCAAGTCGTCGGGACCCCAGACCTGGCCGGTTGAGATCTGTTCCGGCGCGGAAAAAATCTGGGTGGTGTTTTGCAGGACGTTGCCGGACAACCGGGCGTCAATCATTCGCGAGTATTTGACGTAATACCAGGCAAAGACCGAGGCACAAATGAAGACAACGAAGAAGACGATGCCAAGCAGGGTCAGACCGAACGTGGATGTCCAGAATCCTTTTTGGACGCGGATACGCAAGCTCTCTCCATCGGGCTGAAGCTTTATTGTCTCTTATCTAAGGTCGTCTGGAAAGCGGCGTGTTGCCGGCTGCTTCCGGAGAGTCTACAGGATGTCCTTGTTGGCGCTGGATGGCGTGAAGTGCAGGTCAAACTTGTAGACGACCAGATCGATGGGCACCTTGTAGTCCAGACTGATGGAAACTTTTCCCGCGTCCGCCTTAACGACGAGGTCTTCCCTTGTGGCGGGAATATCCAGATCCTGCATTTCTTTGAAGATGGTGTCCTTGATCTGGTCGGGGCTACTGCGGGTTACGCTCGCGTAGCGTGCCGTCTCCTGCATTTTGTCGGACAGCTGATACTCGGACACATACGGAGGCACCATTTTGACCGCGGCATACACGAGGAAAACGAGTATCGCAGTAACGAGGATTGCTTTGAATTTTCCCGCGCCACGTTCATTTTTTCGATTTTCCCGATTGGCTGGATGCGTACCCACGATGACTCTCCACCTTCGGAGATTAGCACCCGAGAAAAGCGGTGTCGATAAGGGCGAGGGATAGCTGTTTCGTCGCTGTTACTAGCGTCCTGAAGAAGATCGCGTCGTTGGCGCGTGGCCGGAGCTAGTAAGCCCGAGCAAAAATGGCGCGACTCTTTGCGGGCTGACCGCAGTAGACGCACTTGCCGGACGCCGCACCGCCGCCAGCCCCGAGCACCGCTTCCTGATCGAGCGGAATGCAGCGCATGGTGGCGCGGGTTTCTTCCTTGATTTTGCCTTCGCAATCGCCACTGCCGCACCAGCCGGAAAAGGCGAAGCCGTTTTCGACGGCCTTCTTGAACTCGTCGTAGGTCTGCGCGTTGTGCGTGTTCGAACGCCGGAAGCCGAGGGCTTTGACGTGGAGGGAACTCTGGATTTCGGCCAGGAGTTTTTCCACCGTGGCTGGAAGATCGGCCAGCGACGCAAAGACTTTGCCCTCTTTGCCGGGGCGATCGCGTCGCGCCAGCACGGCCGACTGCTTGGCGACGTCTTTTGGCCCAAGTTCGACCCGTAGAGGCACGCCGCGCATTTCCCAGTCATTGAACTTCCAGCCGGGGCTTTGACCTTCGCGCTCGTCGAGAGTCACGCGGATATTTGCCTTCACGAGTTGCGCTTTGATGTCTTTCGCAACGGTGAGGACGCTAGCTTTCTCTTCGTCGTTCTTAAAGATAGGCACGATGACGACCTGGTAGGGCGCCAGCTTGGGAGGCAGCACGAGGCCTTGATCGTCGCCGTGCACCATGATGATGGCGCCGATAAAGCGCGTGGAAAGTCCCCACGACGTTGTCCAGCAATGCTGCTGCACGCCGGTCTGGTCGAGGTATTTCACTTCGAAGGCTTGGGCGAAATTTTGCCCGAGAAAATGTGAGGTGCCCGATTGCAGCGCTTTGCCGTCGCCCATCATGGCTTCGATGGAATAGGTAATGTCTGCGCCGGCGAATTTTTCGGCGTCCGACTTTTTGCCGGGGATGACCGGAATCGCGGCGTCGTTCACCGCGAAGTCTGTATAGGTGTCCAGCATCTGGCGCGTTTCGTCTTCGGCTTCCTGCTGCGTGGCGTGTGCGGTGTGGCCTTCCTGCCAATAAAATTCCAGAGTGCGCAGGAAGAGCTTCGTCCGCAGTTCCCAGCGCACCACGGAATTCCACTGGTTCATCAGCACCGGCAAATCGCGGTAGGACTGAATCCACTTCGACCACATGTGGCCGATGATCGTTTCCGAAGTGGGCCGCAAAATCAGCGGCTCGGCCAATTCTTCGCCGCCGCCGATCGTGACTACCGCAAGCTCCGGCGAAAATCCTTCGACGTGGTGCTTTTCTTTTTCAATGAAGCTCTTTGGAATGAGCAGAGGGAACGCGACGTTCTGATGGCCCGTCGCCTTGAAGCGGCGGTCCAGCGCGCTTTGAATATTTTCCCAGAGCGCCCAACCGTACGGGCGGACAATCATGCAGCCACGCACCGGCGCGTAGTCTGCCAGCTGCGCTTTCAAGACCAGTTGGTTGTACCACTCGGAAAAATCCTGTGCCCGTGTGGGAAGCTTTTCTTCGGCCATTCGGTGAGGACCCTGCGGCTCCTTTACCCGTAAAAGAATTATTCAGCGTACCGGAAGGCGGCGCACCGGCGCAAGGCGCCGGAGCCGCGACCAGGGGGCCAAATTAACACTTAAGTTTTCGCTTGACAAATAACAGGGCCCCGCCTAATACTTTAGTAGATGCTTAACTTATTCGCGGGGTCGCCGATGCAACCATTAACCGCTTTCGTCACTACTTCACTGGACGGCTATTTCGCCGACTTTGCCGGCGACATGAGCTGGGCGCACAAATCCGATCCGGAATGGCTGGAGTTCGTTTCGAGCAACGCGAGCCAGGGCGG
>DATLVG010000100.1:0-2688 GCA_035577625.1 Candidatus Dormiibacterota bacterium | reverse complement strand
GAAGTCGGCCGCGTCGAGCTGATGCGAGCTCTTGGTGTCGAATACAAGCGTATGGAACTTGAAGACGATTGCCAGATCGTCGTCGCCGACGTGAAGTGCCGTTACCACCATCCGGCACGCTATGACGAAGTCCTCCGCGTTCGCACGCGCATCGCCGAAACCAAAAACCGCATCATTCGCTTCAGCTACGAAATCTTCCGCGAAACCGATAACGCTCTGCTCGCGTCCGGCGAAACCACCCACGTTATCTGTGGAAAGAACGGCAAACCCAAACTGTTGCCACAGAAATATCGCGACATTTTTCATATGACACCGGCTCATTCCGCAGCGGGAAGCAATTCGAAATGACCATCGCGCTTACCGGCAACGACCTGACGTTCGACCAGTTGCACGCCGTCATGCTTCGCGGCGAAAAAGTTTCTCTCTCAAAAGCTTCCATCGAGCGCATGAACGCCTCGCGCGCTGTCGTCGACAAACTTGTCGCCTCCGGTAAGACGGCGTACGGCATCAACACCGGCTTCGGAAAACTTGCCAGCGTTCGCATCTCCAGCGAACAAGTCCGCCAGTTGCAGGTGAATCTTGTCCGCTCCCACGCATGCGGCGTTGGCGCACCGCTTAGCGAAGCGGAAACGCGCGGCATGATCCTGCTGCGCGCCAATGCGCTCGCCAAGGGCTTCAGCGGCGTTCGGCCGTCTGTTGTGGAAACCCTGTGCGGCATGTTGAACGCCGGGGTGCATCCGGTCATTCCCTCGCAAGGGTCGGTTGGCGCGTCGGGTGACCTTGCGCCGCTCGCGCATCTCGCACAAGTTGTCATTGGAGAAGGCCACGCCGAATTTCAAGGCACAATTCTGCCCGGCGGAGAAGCGCTTAAACACGCAGGCCTCGTTCCCGTTGCACTGGAAGCGAAAGAAGGCCTTTCGCTGCTCAACGGCACGCAAGGCATGCTCTCGCTGCTAAGCCTCGCGCTGTACGAAGCCGACGTGCTCGCCGACACCGCCGACGTCGCCGCTGCTCTTTCCCTCGACGCTCTCCGCGGCAGTCCAGGCGCATTTGACCCGCGCATCATGCAGGCACGTTCCTACGCCGGCGCGGCACGCACTGCCCGCAATCTCGCGCTTCTGAATGAAGGAAGCACGATTCGCGAATCGCATCGCTCCGCCGAAAAAGATCCGCGCGTCCAGGACGCCTACAGCCTGCGCTGCACGCCGCAAGTACACGGCGCTGTGCGCGATTCGCTGCTCCAGGCTCGCGCGATGGCGCAAGTCGAATTGAATAGCGCAACGGACAATCCGTTGGTCTTCGTAAACGAAAAGGCCGCAGGCGACATCGTCAGCGGAGGAAATTTTCACGGCCAGCCCCTGGCCATGGCCGCCGATCAAGTTGCCATCGCAATCGCCACGCTCGGCGGCATCGCCGAACGCCGCATCGAACAGATGACCAATCCGCTGACCAGTATGCTTCCCGCGTTCCTCACGCCAGAGCCGGGTCTCAATTCCGGTTTCATGATCGCGCAAGTCACCGCCGCCGCGCTTACCAGCGAAAACAAGGCGCTCGCCGCCCCGCACTCTGTCGATTCGATTTCAACCAGCGGCAATCAGGAAGATTACGTTTCCATGGGTATGAGCGGCGCGCGACGCCTTGAACGCATGCTACAAAACCTTCGCAATATTCTCGCGATCGAATTGCTCTGCGCGTGCCAGGGCATCGACTTGCTGGCCCCGCTCAAAACCGGAACGATTTCGACTAGCGCCTACAACGCAGTCCGCGCTATATCGCCAAAGGTCGTCGAGGATCGCCCTCTTGCCTCGGAAATCAACTCCGTGTTCAAACTAATTGCCTCAGAAACGTTTTCAACGCTAGTCCGCTAGCCTTTTGCGGAATTCTTCTCGACTTTAGGGAACCAACTCAAAAATTCGTCAACGCTAGTCGCTACTTTTTCGTTTCCATAAGGATCGTGGCAGGCAAAGTAAACGGGCGCATCCTTTTGGGGGGTGTCTCCTACCGGGACCCAGTAAAAGTTCCCCATTCCGTCTCCAGCAAAACAACATCCGCGTCCAAACTCGCTCAAATCCGCCGTGCCTTGCTGGCCGTCTGCATCGAGCGGGACAAAAGCCGCCACATAGTAAAAGTGTTTCTCCACATTAGCCTGGGGCGTATTCAGTTCAACGTCTTCACTCAGGATTACCTCTTCTTGCTGGTAAGCCAGTTTCAACCGTTCCGGCAGCAGTCCTCCACATATTTTTTCTACTTCATCAAATTGGGCTTGCCGTAACCGCTCAATCCACACTTTTCGCGCAACCTCACGTTCCGAGGAAGTCGCCCGTTTGCCGCGATGCCAAATCTTGTCTCGAATCGTGAGAATTACGACTGGCAGTACGAGGAAGACGAGCACAATCAAACCAATTGATTTCAGAGCCTCCACGGGTTCCTCTCCGCTCCAAACAACCGCGGACTTTGCCTCTTCTTCCCTCTTCTCTGCGTACTGAGCCTCTGCGTTATTCCGCTTCCTCCGTGCGCTCGGTGCTCTTTTCTCTGGTGAACTCTGTATATGTCTTTCTCTTTCCTTACGCCAGAGCCCCTTTCAAGAACCGCAGCATCCGAATCCCCGCAATATACGAAAACGGCGCCAACTCCAGCGAATAATGCCCACAGGAAAGCTCCAGCGTTTTTGGGTTCGCTCCGTGCTTA
>DATLVG010000099.1:0-19777 GCA_035577625.1 Candidatus Dormiibacterota bacterium | reverse complement strand
GACCGGATGATTTCGCACGATCCGGACATGACCCGCCTGCTCGACCGAATGGAAAAGCGCGGATTAATTCTGCGCGAAAGGCAGAAGGACGATCGCCGCGTGGTCAAGGCGCGGATCACCGCTTCCGGGCTGGAGATATTGAAAAAGCTCGATCAGCCCGTGCGTGAAACACACGAGAAGCATTTCGCGCACTTAAGCTCTTCAAAACTCAAGCAGCTTGCGGAGTTGCTTGGGCAATGCCAAAAGTCCGCACCCAACGAGAAGTCCGAAGCATCTTAAGTTTCAACTTTGAACGAAAAAGGAGAATAACAATGGGCCAGGCAATCAGAAAGTTCGCAGGGGCAACAATCTTGACGGCGGCGATGGCGCTGCAAGCCACGGCGGCTACCACCACGTGGCAAATCGATCCAGCTCACACGGCAGCGCAGTTTGCGGTAAAGCACATGATGATTTCGACGGTGCGGGGAGAATTCAAGAACGTAACCGGCACGGTGGTCTGGGACGACCAGGATTTAACGAAGTCTAAAGTGAACGTGACGATCGACACGACGACGGTGAACACCGGCGAAGAAGCGCGCGATAAGGACCTGAAAAGCGACAAATTTTTCGACGTGCCGAATTTTCCAACGATGACCTTCGTCTCGAAAAAAGTGGAAACGAACGGAACAGGCAAGCTCAAAGTCACAGGTGACCTGACGATTCACGGCGTCACAAAGGAAGTTGTGCTCGATGTGGAAGGCCCAACGGTTCCTATAAAAGATCCCTGGGGCAACACGCGCTCCGCTGTAAGTGCGACCACTCACGTGAACCGGCAGGACTTCGGTGTAAAGTGGAATGCCAACCTCGACGGCGGCGGAGTAGTCGTCGGCGATACAGTAGCGATCACCATTGATCTTGAAATGACAAAGCAGGCCGCGAAGTAAGGCGGCCTGTATTTTTTTTGGGAGACCAAAATGAGCAATCCCGCACCGGTGGAATTTCCTGTGAACGAGCTGATCCAAAACCGTTGGAGTCCGCGTGCGTTCAGCGACAAACTGGTTCCGCAGGAAGTGCTGCGTAGCCTGTTTGAGGCCGCGCGATGGGCGCCCTCCAGCAACAACGAGCAACCGTGGGCGTACATTGTGGCGACAAAGGACGACGCGGAGAATTTTGAGAAGTCGCTCGGGGCGCTGGTGGAGTTCAATGCGAATTGGGCGAAGAAAGCGCCGGTACTGGTGATTGCCGTAGCCGAACTCGCGTTTGCGAAGAGCAACGCGCCCAATCGTAATGCGCAATATGATGTGGGCGCTGCCAGCTTGCAGCTTTCGATCGAAGCGACCGCGAGAGGACTGGTGGTTCACCAGATGGCGGGATTCGATCCGGAAACGGCCAAGGAAGCATACGACATCCCACAGGGTTGGGAGCCGATTGCGGCAATGGCTATCGGATATCCAGGTGACGCCTCTTCCCTACCGGAGCCGCTGCAAAGTAGAGAGAAAGCCCCGCGAAGCAGGAAGCGAATTCGTGAATTTGTCATGAGCGGGCAATGGGGGCATACTGCTGAATTCGCGAAGTAATCTTTGCGAAATCGCTTCTTGAACGAAACCGGCGCCCAGGACGGAAGATGACAGGGGAACAACTTGGAGGGATGCACGGCACGCTGGAATTTTTGCTGCGACATGGGTACGTCGTACTGCCGACGCTGGTTTTTGCGGAACAGGTAGGGCTGCCACTTCCGGCGACACCGTTTCTGCTCGGTGCAGGGGCTTTGGCAGGTCGGGGCCATTTGAGCTTCTGGTTTTGCTTGGCGTTGTCGGCCATTTCCGCGGTTCTTGCAGACGGACTTTGGTATCAACTAGGCCGCAAAAAGGGCATCAGCGTTCTTCAATTCCTTTGCCGCATTTCGTTGGAACCGGATTCGTGCGTCCGTCGGACGGAAGGCGTCTTCGCCAAGCAGGGCGCACGGTCCCTGCTTGTTGCGAAATTCGTTCCCGGACTGAGTACGGCAGCTCCTCCGCTCGCAGGAATTTTTCACATGCGGCGGCGCAGGTTTTTGCTCTGGGATACGCTCGGCTCAGTCATCTGGGCTGGCGCGTTTCTGCTTACCGGATACATTTTCAGCGGACAGATTGAAAAGATTGCGGAGCGCGCTGCTTCGCTCGGCAGCGGACTAATGGTGCTGATCGTTGGCGCGCTGGGCGGCTACATTGCCTGGAAATTCATCGGACGCCAAAAATTTCTGCGGGAATTGCGCATTGGGCGGATTACTCCGGAAGAGTTAAAAGAAAAAATCGACGGCGGCGAAGAGCTGGTCATTGTGGATCTGCGGCACTCACTTGATTTTGAAGCGGACCCGGAAACGATTCCCGGCGCGTTTCGCATGGACGTGAAGGAATTGGAGGAAAAGAGCGACCGGTTGCCGCCGGATCGCGAAGTGATCCTCTACTGTACTTGACCGAACGAAGCTACCAGTGCCCGTGTGGCGCTGCTCCTCAGAAAACAAGGCGTTAAGCACATCCGTCCGCTGCAAGGCGGGTTGGATGGATGGCGCGAAGCAGGCTTTCCGCTGCAAAACGCGATGCCCGATGAGCCCGGGCACGACCGTTCGGGCGCTCAACTTAAAACGTAAACGAAGCCTTTGCGTCGAAATAATCAGAGGCGCGGAAGAACGATTCCGGATTGCGCCTGGTATTTTCCTTTTTTGTCTTTGTAACTGACTTCGCAGTCTTCGTCGGAAAGAAAGAAGAGAACCTGGCAGAGGCCTTCGTTGGCGTAAATTTTTGCGGGAAGCGGCGTGGTATTGCTGATTTCAAGCGTGACGAAGCCTTCCCACTCGGGTTCGAACGGCGTGACGTTGACGATGATGCCGCAGCGTGCGTAGGTGGATTTGCCGAGGCAGATTGTGAGCACGTTGCGTGGGATGCGGAAATATTCGACGGAGCGGGCGAGCGCGAAGGAGTTCGGCGGCACGATGCAGACGTCACCCTTGTAGGCGACGAGCGAACGCGCGTCGAAGTGTTTGGGATCGACGATCGTCGAGTTGACGTTGGTGAAGATTTGAAACTCGTCGGCGACGCGAATGTCGTAGCCGTAAGACGAAACTCCGTAGCTGATGACGCCCTCGCGAACCTGGCGGTCGGTAAAAGGCTCGATCATCTTGTGTTCCAGCGCCATTTTGCGAATCCAGCGGTCTGGCTTGACGGACATCCACGCCTCCTGTTTTGCGTGCTGCGTTGGTCTTGCAAAAATTTTTCGTGCGAAAGCTGAACGATGAGACAGCCAGTGTATTGCAGGGCGTTGTGTCTTGACAACCCGCGGCGGTGCCTCTAGCATCGGGCGACGGTGAGAAGCGGAGGATTGCGTGATTAAGCTGGACATTGTGAACGCGGTGCTGGTCAAACTCGAAGGCGCCGCTGTAAGCCGCGTGAAGGCTGAACAGGCCGTGGAGACGGTGTTCGAATCGCTTAAGAACGCAATGGGACGTGGCCAACGCATTGAACTGCGGCGTTTCGGGGTATTCAGTGTGCGGCCGCGTAAGACCGGCATTGGCCGCAATCCACGCACCGGCGAAGAAGTGAATATTCCGCCGGGAAAAGCGGTTCGGTTTAAACCGGGAAAAGAATTGCAGGGACTCGAAAGCTGAGTCTATTCCCGACAACGTTTCCCTTTCAATTTCAACGACAATTCTGAACCATAAAGCTATGATGCTGCGCACGGTGCTGGTTCGTTTGTTATTCGCGCCGCGCGTAAATGGCCAACCTCGTCCGCACGATCCGGCTGCGCGATCTTCTGTATCTTTTTGTTGGCTCCGTCATTGGCTCCGGGATTTTTATTGCGCCGGGCCTGATTCTTCGCCAAGTGCATGGCTCCGTCGGGCTGTCGCTGCTCGTTTGGATCGTCGGCGGTGGGCTGTCGTTGCTTGGTGCGCTGACGTATGCGGAATTGGCTGCGGCAAACCCTGAGGCCGGGGGGCTCTATTGCTACATCCGGGACGGATTTGGTCCGCTACCGGCGTTCCTGTACGGCTGGTGTCTGTTCGTCGTGATCGCAAGTGGAACCATTGCGGCCCTCGCGCGCGCCTTCACAAAATATTTGAACGAAATCGTGCAATTGGGAGAATGGCAATCGAACGCTATTTCGATTGGCATGATTCTGGTAGTCACCGTTGTCAACGTCTGGGGCACACGCCAGAGCGCCAATTTGCAAAATATCACCACGGCGATCAAAGCCGGATTGGTGGTTCTACTGAGCGTGGCGTTATTTTCTGCGGGTCATCATGGCCGGGAGATTGGCACTGCGATCAAGACCGATCTCCATGGCTTCTCGCTGCTTTCGAGCTTTGGCTTAGCGATGATCGCCGCGTTGTGGGCTTACGAAGGTTGGCAATTCGGCACATACAGCGCTGGCGAGGTAGTGGACGCGGAGCGGGCATTTCCTAAGGCATTTCTTTTGGGATCGCTGTTTCTTATTGGCCTGTATCTCGTGGCCGTGCTGGCCTATCTGGTCGCGCTTGGACCAGCAGTTGCCTCGACGACAGACGCTATTGCCGCAACGGCGGCAAAAGCGGTATTGGGCGAATGGGCGGGAAAATTCGTCGCGGCGACAATTCTGATTTCGGTTTTCAGTTCCACGAACAGCGTGATCCTGACTGCACCACGCGTGTTTTACGCGATGGCCAAAGATAATCTTTTCTTCCAGAAACTGGCGGAAGTTCATCCACGTTTCCAGACTCCCGCGGCTTCAGTGATTTCTCTGGGCGTTTTAGCGGCGATTCTGACACAAGCCGGGAAATTTTCAGAACTTGTGGAAGGCGTGATTTTTGTGGGCTGGATCTTTTATGGTCTGGCCGGCGCTGCAATTTTCCCGTTGCGGCGCAAGCTTGGCGGAAAAACGCTTCCGTATCAAGTCCCCGGCTATCCCTGGACGCCAATTCTCTTTGTTCTGTCGGCTATCGCAATCGTTGGCAATGCGATCTACCGTGCCACGATTGATCCGGCACAATTCCGCCACGTCCTGGCGGCATTGGCATTGCTGGCCGCAGGGATTCCTGTGTATCTGTTTTGGCGGTTTGGCGCGAGAAGGCTAAATCGTCCCTAGCCTTTATCGGTGGAACCTTCTCGAGCCTTCCGGTGTCAAACTCTTTGCTACGGGTCTGGCATCGGTGTGTTTGTTTGAAAGCGCAGGGCCATGCTGGAAGCAAAAGGTCTGTTCAAATACTACGGATCCGTGCCGGCTGTCCGGAATGTGAACTTCCACATCGGACCCGGTCAAGTCCTGGGATACCTGGGGCCGAATGGTTCCGGAAAAAGCACAACGGTGAAGCTCCTCACCGGACTGCTAGAGCCAACTCGCGGCCAAGTGCTGTTCTCGGGCAAGAATATCCACGACAACCTAGTGTCCTATCGAAAACGGCTCGGATATGTGCCCGAGGAAGCGAATCTCTACGGATACATGACAGGTGAAGAATACCTCGCAATGGTAGGAACATTTCGCGAAATGCCGTCGCACATTCTGCGCCACCGGATGAACAAGCTATTGGAGCTACTCTCGTTAGCGGAGCACCGCCATGTTCCAATGAGTTCGTATTCCAAGGGAATGAGGCAGAGAATTCTGCTGATCGCAGCCCTGATGGATGACCCCGAAATTCTGATTTTGGACGAGCCTTTGTCCGGATTAGACGCGGTGTCATCCCTGGTCTTTCGATACCTGATCCAAGGTCTTTGCCTCAAAGGTAAAGCCATTTTTTATTGCTCCCACGTGCTCGAAGTCGTGGAAAAAGTCTGCACGCAACTGCTCATTTTGCAAAAGGGGGAAGTGATTGCGCACGGTTCTATAGACGATGTGCGGCGGCAGATCGGACAGTCGACCGTTGAGGACATCTTTTTGCAGGTGGTGGCGGAGAAAGATGTTTCGCGAATTGCTAACGACATTGTGGATGTGATCATCCATACCAGATGAGGGATCTTGAGAGAGTACCTTAGCCAAAAGTGGACGGCCGCGAAGCGGCATCCCTGGGTAAAGCTGGTTCTTCTGTTCACGCTACGGATGTTCGGTGGCGGAGATTCTGACAGCAACGAAGGCGGCGCCGGTATCGGAGCCATTCTCGTCTTGTTGGCAATGCCTGGAATCCTTGTTTCCCTGCTGCTGCTCGAGAAGTATGGTTCCTTGATTCGATTCCTGCGCGGCCAGGGAGCCTTTGACCCATTCGTAAGTACCATTCCGGATGAATATTTTTTCATCGTCTTATCCATGGGCGTAATTGGTTCAGTGATTCTGTGGCGATGGGAAACAATCTTTCCGGACAAGCGTGACTTCCAGAATCTCGTACACCTCCCCATCTCCCTGGGCCGAATATTTCTTGCAAACCTTGTCGCGATCGGGCTTTTCGCATTGCTGCTGATCGTAGTAACCAATCTTGCGTCGTCCATCCTCTTCCCGGTTGCTGTTCTTGAATCGGAGGGAACGATCAAGGATTTTTTCCCGTTTGCCTTCGGCCACGCTGTAACCATTTTTGCCGCCGGCGTATTTACGGCCGTGGCGATTTTTGCGGCGCTTGGCACACTCATGGCGGTGTTGCCCTATGGCATGTTTCGAGTAGCTTCGTTGGTAGCTAAGTTCGTTATTGCCATCGCCCTTCTCATTCTGCTCGTGCTAGGAGGCTCAGTACCCGATACTCTTGCCAAGGAAGTCCATCCATCGGGGCTAAACCTAGGATACTTACCAACAGTGTGGATGCTGGCGCTCGCTCAGACGCTCTGGGGGCACAACACTGACGCCCACGTTTCAGAAATGGCACGGCGAGCTGTGAATGTTTCAGGAACATTGTTCTTTATTGTGTTAGTCACGTACTGGGCCGGTTTTCGCAAATCCTTTCAGCGCATTCCGGAGTTTGCCGAACGCAGCGCGCTGCCTCTCTGGCGTCGTCCGTCAAGCTTTGCGCCTCTGCGGGTGGAAACGCTCCTTCTGACAAATGCAGTGCGTGCTTGTTACCGCTTTGCGCTTCGGACATTGTTTCGAAGCGGCACACATGTACAGCTTATGCTGGCAGTCATCGCGCTGAGTGCGATCACGGTCGCAAAACTCGTGCTGGATTTCTACGCCGCCCACACACTTTCTGAAAAGACGAGCGCGTACGATTCGTTGCTCTCTCTGCCATTTCTTGTGGGGTTTCTAATTCTCTGCGGCCTGCGCTTGGCTTTTGAAATACCTGTGGATATTCGGGCGAACTGGACGCTTAAGTTTTGGCTGGACCCGGCGAAACAGCAAGCCAGATCTATAGCGCGTGCCGTAATGTATTCGATTTGTCTGTCATGGTTGATACCGATTACGGTGGTCTACTCGGTCCGGTTGTGGGGCTGGATCGACGGTTTGCTTCACACGCTCTTTTTCGGAGTGTGCGCGTTGCTTCTGATTGAGGTACTTATCGTGAAATACAGGAAAATACCGTTCACCTGCGTTTTCCCATCTTATAAGAGTCATTCTCCGCTTGTTCTTGCGTTGTATTTGCTCGGATTTATTTTTTTTGGCACGTACATTCCACACTTGGAGTCGGAGGCTCTGATTAGCCGATGGGATATGCTGTGGTTCTTGCCCGTTTTGAGCGGTATCTGCTTGGGATTGAAGACTTACAGGAGACAGATGCTGGATATGGACAAATCTCTAATCTTCGAAGAGTCGGATCAACTCTGAACTTGGCTGGCTGTTTCCGTCGGAGCGGCTGGCCGGTTACAGCAACGAAAGTGGATCCACGTCAGCGAGGATCGCCGTTTGCGGGATTTCTCTTGTGTCACAATAAGACAACACGCCGGAAAGCAGTTGCGTAAGTTTCGCGCGGCTTTTCGACTTTAATAAGAACTGAAACCGGTGTTCGCGCTTTAACTTCGCAAGGGGCGCGGCAGCAGGGCCTAGCACGCGGACTCCCTCATTGTTGAACGGCGCAAAATATTCAGAAATCTGGCGTGACCATTGAATCGCTTTCTCCAGGCTCGTATCGCGCACAATGACGTTTGCCAGCGAGGTGAACGGCGGATAAGCCATGACGCGCCGGAAATGCAGTTCGCGCTCGAAGAATGCGGCGTAGTCCTGTTTCACAGCATCTTGAATGGCGTAGTGGTCCGGGTAATAAGTTTGAATCAGTACGCGGCCGGTTAGTTCCCCTCGGCCGGCGCGCCCAGCGACTTGCGTGAGCAACTGGAAGGTGCGTTCGGCGGCGCGGAAATCCGGCATACTGAGCGAGGCATCGGCGCCGACAACGCCGACGAGCGTCACGCGATGGAAGTCGTGGCCTTTCGCCAGCATTTGCGTACCGACGAGAATGTCCAGTGCTCCAGCGGCAAAAGCGCCAAGAGTTTCTTGAAACTGGCGTTTGGTTCGCGCCGTGTCGCGATCGAGCCGCGCGATGCGCACACTGGGAAAGTCTTTGCGCAGGCGTTCTTCGAGATGTTCGGAGCCTTCGCCAAAGAAATAGACGTATTTCGAACGGCACTTTGGGCACTGCTTCGGAATCGGTTGAATTGAACCGCAGTAATGGCATTCGAGGCGGTTGCGGCTCTTGTGATGCGTCATCGAGATACTGCAGTTCACGCACTGCACAGACGCGCCACAACTCCGGCAGAGAACGGACCAGGAATATCCGCGACGATTAATCAGAATCAACGCTTGGTTTCCGTTGTTAAGGCATTGCTCGATCCCCACGTGCAGCGCCGATGAGATCGGGCCAGTTTTGTGGGTCTGTTGAAATTCGTCGCGCAAACTGATGATCTCGACAGATGGCAGCGGGCGTGAGGCGACACGCGCTGCAATCGTAAGCAGTTCGTACTTCCCTTCCCGGGCGTGATGATACGTCTCGAGCGAAGGTGTGGCCGAGCCGAGTAGCGCGAGAGCGTTCTCTGATTTCGCGCGAACAATGGCGACGTCGCGCCCGTGATACCTCGGCGTCTCTTCTTGCTTGTAGCTGGACTCCTGTTCTTCATCAACGATAATGAGCCCGACGTTTTCCAGCGGCGCAAAAACCGCTGAACGAGTGCCGACCACGACGCGTGCTTCGCCATGCCGGACACGCCACCACGCACGCGAGCGTTCAACGTCACTGAGCGCTGAGTGCAGCACGACTACACCTTCGAATTGCGCACCGAACCACGCGCGGCACTGGCGACCCATCCAAAGCGTGAGTGCGATTTCTGGCACAAGGACAATCGCCGTCTTGCCGCGGGCGAGCGTATCTTGCACGGCGCGCAGATAGACTTCCGTCTTGCCGCTGCCTGTGACGCCGTGCAGCAGCTGCACGCCGAAGGCGCCCAATTCAAAGCGGGCCCGGATAGCGCCGAACGCGGATTCCTGTGCCGGATTTAGGGTGTGCGCAGGCGGTTCGTATCCAACGTCGAAGGGATCCTCAGCCTGGTCGACCGGTTCTTCCCACGAAGTCAAAATGCCTCCAGAAATCCAGCGCTCGATCAATGGCTTGGACATGCGAGCGAGTTTTAGTAATTGCGATAGAGGCAGAGGGCCACGCTCGGTTTCCAGCAGCGCTCGGAGGCGCTCCAGTTTTTCTGCATCGCCTGCCCGCGGTGCATCATTGCCCTTCCACGCGATGATTCGTTGCGTTCGTTGCTTGCGTCCACGAACGGTCTCGCGAATCTCGAGCAAGCCTCTCTGTTGGAGGCGCTGCAGCAGCTCCGCTGTGATGTCGAGCTTAACGGCAGCAGCAAGCGAGATTGCTTTGCCTTTCTTAGCGAGCGCAGCCAACGCGCCCGCTTCCTCTCCAGCGTTTCCCGCGAAAAGAAAGTTGTTTGCTTGTTCTGCGGCCAAGGCTCGCCCTGCGGCCGTCAGCCCGACTTCCCGTTGCGACGAGATTTCCGTTGGCGGCGGAAGCATTGAGCGAAAAACTTCACCGACGGGAGCGAGATAGTAGCTGGCGATCCACTGGCCGAGTTCGAGAAGTCCTGGCGTTAGTGCGGGAATCAAATCGATGACGCGGGTAATATCGCGGAGCTTGGTGCCAGCAGGTGGCGATGGAACCAGCTCGACTACAACGCCGACAAGAGATTTCTTGCGAAACGGTACAAGTACGCGACAGCCGAGCTGCAAGACCCGCCGCAGCGCCTCAGGAACGGCGTACGTGAAAGTGGTGCGCAGCGGAACCGGTAGCGCGACGTTGCAAAACGGAGCGGACATTGCGGTGGTTAGTGTACCAGCAGAGCCAAGACTCACCGGCCGATGAGCACGATCCCAAAAAAAATCGCGATGATGCCGATCCATTGCTGAAGAGCGATGCGTTCGCGAAGAAAAATAGCAGCAAGCAAAACTGTAACGGCTCCGTAGAGCGACGATAGAACCGTGACGATCGAAATCTGCTCGATTTGCATTCCGCGATTGCTCAGAGCAAACGCTCCGGTGTCGAGCAGACCCATGAGCGGAGGCTGCCAGTTGGAAGCGCCTAGAGATTTGAAAACGGGCATCCGCCGGAGGAGCAGCACCGAAAGCGATGCCAGCGAGCCGGTCATACGGATCAGCCACAGAGAGGCGAAGGGCCCTGTTGCTGAGATAACGCGGACGCCCAACAGCCAGAAGAGAACACCGAAGAAAGTGGCAGCAAACAGAGCCCAAGCGATTCCAGACTTCGCCGGTTTCGAAGGCTCGCCCGGATCCACTTCGCCGTGCGCGACGAGGATCACGCCAAGTAGCACCGCGGCGACGCCAACAATTCTTAAAACTGAGAGGTGTTCGCCGGTGAAGATAGAAAGAAAAAGCGTCAGAACGGGATAGCTTGCTGAGAGCGGCGCGACAACCGCGACTTTGCCGACTTCCAGGCACCGATAAAACGAAAACATTGCGACCGCGTTGCAAGTTCCGGCTAGTAGGCCCCATGCCCATGGGTGCCAACCCGAACCGTCAAATAGATGTCCCCAGGAATGCGTGAAGAGCAAGTACGCGGTAAGAAGAAGAAAGCCCCACGTCTGCATGTAAAACAGAGAACGGAGCGTTCCTATGCGCCGCGTGACAAACCGGGCGAAGAAATCCGACGTTCCCCAGGCCAGCGCAGTAGCCAAGCCAAGCAGGATTCCCATACGGCTTATGAGTTCTTGCGCCTTACGGCGAGGCCCAGCTCAGCCATGACTTTTTGCAAGTCTTTCCAGACTTCGCTCTTGGCGGCGGGATTGCGGAGCAGGTACGCGGGATGGTACGTGGCCATGAGCTTGCGCCCGCGAAATTCCAGCCATTCGCCCCGGAAATGCGAGATGCCGCGATTCGTCTGAAGAATGGTCTGCGCGGCAGTGCTGCCAAGACACACGATCACTCTCGGCGCGATGGTGTCGATTTGGCGCAAAAGAAATGGCGAACATTCCGTGACTTCGTCTTTTTCCGGCTGACGATTTTCCGGCGGCCGGCATTTGACAACGTTGCAGATGTAAACGTCCTTGCGTTGCAGGCCCATCGCTTCAATCATTTGTGTCAGCAGTTTTCCCGCACGCCCAACGAACGGAAGGCCCTGCGCGTCTTCATCCGCTCCCGGTCCTTCGCCCACAAATACAAGTTGCGCTTTTGGATTGCCGTCGCCAAAGACGATCTTCTTGCGCGTCTTATGAAGCTTGCACCTCGTACATTCACCCAGATTCTCGCGGATGAGTGGCAACGTGTCGTTTTCAATCTTGTTGACGGCCTCGAAGAGCGACGGCCCGGATGGGACCGGTAGCGGTTCCAATTTGTGCAACGCAGACGATGCGGCAACGGCCTGCGTAGGTTTCGGTTCGCGTTTGGGCAAGCTTGACTCCTCAAGAATTGGCATCACTTCCGGTACAGCGCCGGTGACCGACGCACTTGGTGGCAAGATTGCGCCGCGGTTGCGATAAAAACGACTAATTCCAATGTCATCGTAATAGCGCAGCCGATCGGAAAGTTTTTGTTGGAGTGTCTCTGGCAGGCGCTCGGGCATGGGCAATTTAATCGGACGAATGCTGCGCGGATACACGCAGGACGCTGCGAAGCCGGACGACTTCTTCGAGGATACGCTCTGCCACTTCGCGCTTAGTCATTTTGGGCAGAGCCAGATCACGGCCATCCCGGGAGAGAAGCGTCACGACGTTCGTGTCGACATCGAAGCCCGCGCCTTCCGCCGTAACGTCGTTGGCGACGATTAGGTCGGCATTTTTTGCCGCGAGTTTCTTCCGCGCATTTTCTGCGACGCGATCCGTCTCCGCGGCAAACCCGACAACAAGCCGCGAGCCTTTTTCCGCGGCGACACTCGCGAGTATGTCCGGATTCGGCTCCAGCCGAATCGTCAGCGGTTCCTTCGAACGCTTCATCTTCTGCGAGACCGTCTCAACCGGACGATAGTCAGCAACCGCTGCCGCAAAGATTCCGATCGAGGCGTCCGAAAAGTGCCGACGAACCGCTTGCTGCATTTCTAAGGCAGTTCGAACGTTAACGCGGTCGACGCCTGCTGGAGTATCCAGCGCAGTCGGTCCGGAAACGAGTACGACTCGCGCACCGCGACGCGCTGCCGCTTCGGCCACCGCATAACCCATTTTCCCCGAAGAACGATTCGTGATGTAACGCACCGGGTCCAAGTCTTCGCAAGTAGGTCCCGCAGTGACAACAACCGTCTCGCCTTCCAGGTCGCGTTTCAGATTCAGCGCATCGCGAACCGCAGCGATGATGGCTTCCTGCCCCGCGAGCCGGCCCGGCCCAGTCATTCCGCACGCGAGATAACCTTCGTCCGGCTGCACGATATGCACGCCCCGCGCACGAAGCATCTCCAGATTTTCCTGCGTCGCCGCGTGGTTCCACATGTTCACGTTCATTGCGGGCGCAATCACTACCGGAGCCGTCGAAGCCAAATGCAGGGTGGTCAGAAAATCGTCCGCAATGCCTCGCGCAAATTTGGCGATGACATCAGCCGTCGCTGGCGCGATAAGGAGCAAATCCGTTCGCTGCGCAACTGCAATATGTTCAATCGCACTTTCCAGATTGGCTTCGCCGCCGGATTCGGCGAACAGATCGGTAATCACCTTTTGTCCAGACAGCGCCGCAAACGTGAGAGGCGTCACGAATTCGCGCGCCGAGCGCGTCATCACGACCTGCACCGTGAACCCGTCCTGCTGCAGGCGGCGCACCAGTTCCGCGGCTTTGTACGCCGCTACCCCGCCGGTGACACCAAGCGTGATGCGCATGGGAGACTCCGCGGCGCGTTACTTCCGCCGCTTGCCGTCCTTGTCTTCTTCGGTGCTCGTCGCGGCATGGAATTCGTATTCGACGAGTCCGTAGTCGATTTCCTCACACGCCACGCGCGTGTACTTCAGCGTGCGCGGATTTTCTACCAGCGGCGGTGCACCTGCCATCAACTGGCGGGCGCGACGCGCTGCAAGCACGACATAGGCAAACTGGCTTTCAGGAGCTTTGGTCTGCACAGTCATTGTCAATCTGTCCCTCCAAATGACGCCAGAAGATTTTCCACTAACCCGCGGCGGCGCGCACTCGAGCATCGCAACGCGGTTACGATTGATTCCACTTCGCGTCCGGCACGTTCCACGTCATCATTCGCGACGCAATAATCGTAATACTTGCCGAACGCTTCAATCTCCGCCCGCGCCTTCGCCAGGCGCCGCGCAATTTCCTCGTCCGAATCCTGCCCCCGGCTGCGGAGCCGACGCTCCAATTCTGCGCGCGAAGGCGGCAAAATGAAAATCGCTACGGATTCAGGCAGCTTCTCTTTTACCTGAGCCGCACCCTGGACATCAATCTCCAGCACCAGGTCGAGGCCTTTCGCGCGCGATTCCTCAATCCATTTCTTCGGCGTGCCGTAGCAATACTTCCCGAATACCTGCGCATGCTCCAAAAACTCGCCACGAGCCGCCATGGCATCAAATTCAGCTTCCGTGACGAAATCATAACACTTCCCACGGGACTCAGTCGCGCGGCGCGGCCTGGTAGTACATGACCTCGACGCCATCGTCCCCGGCATCTGCAAAATGCGCTGCACCAAGGTCGATTTCCCCGAGCCCGAGGGCCCGGAAACGATTAAAACCATCGGACTGCTTTCGCGTCCCGCGCTCATTCGATGTTTTGTACCTGCTCACGCAATTTTTCGATCTCCGCTTTGATCTCAAGTCCGATTCCCGTAATGGCGAGCGCTTCGCTCTCCACGCCGGGCGTTTTCGAAAGCATCGTGTTCGCTTCGCGATGCATTTCTTGCAGCAGAAAGTCCAGCTTCTTACCCAGCTCACCCGCACCATCCAGCAATTTGCCGAATTGCTGCAGATGGCTACGCAACCGATCCAATTCCTCGCTGATGTCGCTGCGTTCAGCGAGGATTGCAGCTTCTTGCGCGAGCCGCGCAGGGTCGAGCGTGGTACTGCCGAGCATGTCTTTAAGACGCGCGTCCAGCCTGCGCGCAAACGCCGGACGAAGCGTCGTCACAAGTCCCCGTACTTCCTCCGTAAGCTCACCGATGCGGACCAGCCTTCCGCGCAAATCATCCACTAAGTGCCGCCCCTCGGCCCGGCGCATCTCGTCGAGCCGTCCCAATGCTTCGAGTAGGCAAGTGTCCAGCGTGCGGCCGAGTTCTTCCTGTTGTTCTTCGGTTTCCGGCACGGCAGGCGCGAGGCCGCCAATCACTCCCGGTAAACGCAGCAGCGCCACAACGTCGAGTTCCGCAGTTACAGCCGTCTGCAGCCGCAATTCGTCTGCGGCTTTCAAATAAGCTTGCACCAGCTCGCGGTTCACGTGAATGGGCATCGCCGCACCGGGCTCGACGCCAACATGTACGTCGACGTGCCCACGATGAATCCGCTCGCGCACAACCTGGCGCAAGCGCAATTCGTACAAATCAAATCCCTCCGGCAAGCGCACCTTCAAATCCAGAAAGCGGTGGTTCACGCTTTTAACGCTCACGCGAATCGCCCAACCGTTCACTTCGCCGCGCGCCTGCGCGTAGCCCGTCATGGACAAACATTCCGGCTTCCTGCTCGTTGCTGTGCTTCGATTGCTCATGATGACTCCCCCGTAGAAGGCCGCACGGACGGTGCGGGGGCTAGCACCTCGTCGTCCGCGAACTGCAAATCGTGAAGCCGGGCATAAGTGCCGCCGCGCGCAAGCAACTCCGCATGAGTGCCGCTTTCACGGATCTGTCCGTCTTCGAGAACAAGAATTTTATCCGCACGGCGTATGGTTGCCAAGCGGTGAGCGATCACAAAAGTAGTCCGGCCGACCATCAGGTTCGCCAGCGCCTTTTGAACGAACGATTCCGATTCGGCATCGAGCTCGGAGGTAGCTTCGTCAAGAATCAAGATGGGAGAATCCTTAAGAATCGCACGCGCAATTGCAATTCGTTGCCTCTGTCCACCACTGAGGCGCGTTCCACGCTCTCCAATCAACGTGTCATAGCCCAACGGCAGCTCCTGAATGAAATCATGCGCCAGTGCGGCCTGCGCCGCAGCAATCACTCTTTCCTGCGAGACACCCGACAATCCGTAGCAAATGTTATTCCAAACCGTGTCGTGGAAAAGGATGTTTTCCTGCGTGACGATCGCGATCTGCGCCCGCAACGAGCGTAGACTCACATCGCGAATGTCCGTACCATCGACAAAAATGCCACCCGATGTGACGTCATAGAATCGCGGGATTAGATTGACGAGCGTAGTTTTTCCGGCGCCGCTTCCACCGACAAACGCCACAACTTCTCCGCGCTTTGCGGTGAAGGAAATGTTGCGAATAACAGGGTTGGATTCATAAGAAAATGAAACCCCGTCGAACTCGACGTCTCGGGAAAAGGCCGGCAGATCCCCTGCGCCGGCTGCTTCATGTTCTTCCTGCGTCAGATCGAGAAACGCGAAAACCTGTGTCGTCGCCCCCTGTGCCTGCTGGAATTGCTGGTAGACGGCGCCAATCCGCTTAATCGGCTCGTACGACTTGAACAACGCATAGACGAACGCGATGAACATACCCGTCGTCAGAACACCGAGCCGAATCCTGTCCCGCGCGTACAAAAGCAAAAGCCCAATGACCACTGGCTGCAGCATGTCCATCAACGGCGACGTAGCGACTTGCGCGCGAACCCATCGCATCGTCTCCCGCAGTAACCGCCGTGAAGCACCGCGAAACTTCGCTATTTCAAAGTCCTCCATGCCAAACGCTTTGACGATTCGGTTGCCGCCGACGGTCTCTTGCAGAATCTGCGTCAATTCGCCCAGCCGGGTTTGGCTCGTTTCCACTGACCGCCGAATTCGCCTTCCCAGCTTCCCGATCGGCCAGACAATTACCGGCAACAAAACAGCGCACGCAAGTGTCATCTTCCAATCGAGATAAAGAAGAATCACGAGATAAACCGGAAAAAGAAATGTCTGGCGGAAGAGCTCAGCCAGATATTCAGAAATGGCGAGCCGTGCGCGCTCGACATCATTGATCACCGCAGAGAAAATTCGCCCAGCCGACTGTTGTTGGAAAAACGAAATCGGCTGGCGAATGATCCGCGCATAAACCGCATTACGCAAATCCGTGATGGCACGATGCCCGATATATTGGATTAGCGATACACCTGCAAATTCACAGAGTGATTTCACGCCGTACAAAATCAGCAGTGAAAGCACCACCACCGTCCACACGTTATGAATGCTGTGGGGAAAAAGGTGATTTACGTAAACCGGATGACCATTGAACGGAACGCGGAAGAGCAAAATATTGGAATCTGTGCTCCCTGGGTTTAGCACGCGATCAAAAACAGGCGCGATCAACAAGGCGACTGCGCCTTCCGCAACCGCCACAACGGCGAGCAGAGCCACGCCGACGATCATGCCGGCCCAATAAGGCCGCACGTAACCAAGAAGCCGTTTTAGTTGTGATGAGAAAAAAGAGGCCACGCCCCAGAATCCCCCGGACTGAGCACCTGTTACGCTATTCGCCCCTCATATAGTGTGTCAAGTTAACGCGGACGTATTTCTTGCAGACTCTTACTTTTCGATGTCGCGGTGGTTCACTTTCGCGGAGTAACCGAGCTTCTTCAATGTTTTTTGCAATGCTTCGGCCAGCATCACCGAGCGATGCTTGCCCCCCGTACAACCGAAGGAAATCGTCAGATAACTCTTCCCTTCGGAAATGTAGTGCGGAATCAAATACGCCAGCAGGCCCTCGATCCGCTGCAAAAACTGGCCCGTCTGCGGATAGGAAAGAATGAATCGCCGGACCTTGGCGTCCTTTCCCGTAAACGGTCGCAACCTCGGCACAAAATGCGGATTCGGCAAAAACCGCACGTCGAAGACCAAATCGCTGTCACTCGGCAAGCCGTACTTGTACCCAAAACTTACCAGCGACACCAGCAGCGGCCGCTTATCAGCCGTCTTGAAACGTTCTGTAATGAAGTGTCGCAACTCGTGTACGTTGAATTGCGTCGTATCGATCGTCACATCCGCCAGTTTGCGGATCGGGTCCATCAGCTTCCGTTCGTGTTGCAAGCTCTCCCGCACCGAAAGAGCCTTGCCAAGGGGATGCGGCCGCCGCGTTTCGCTGTAGCGCCGCAGCAGCGCGTCTTCGCCCGCTTCGATGTAAACCAGGGTAATCGGATGATCGTTGCGCAAGTGTTTCAGCAGCGGCGGCAATTTTTCCAGTTGCGAACCTTCCCGCGCGTCGACCAGCAATGCCGCTCGGGCAAAATCGCCTTCACCGGCGGCGTGCAGCTCCGCAAAAATGGGAATGAGCTCAACCGGAAGATTGTCCACGCAATAAAAACCCATGTCTTCAAACGCGTGGAGAACCGTGCTTTTACCGGAACCGGAAAGTCCGGTCAGGATGACCAGTTGGCGTGATTCGCGTGTGGGGCGCGGCTTCACGGTTGGCGGTTGCTCAACTCTTTACCCGCCGCTGATGCGTGCTGGGGATACGCATATCTTCTCGATATTTTGCCACCGTCCGTCTCGTGACGCGAATGCCTGCATCTTCCAGCTTCTTCGCAATCTGATCGTCGGTCAGCGGCTTGGTCGCATCTTCTTCATCAATCATCTTCTTAACGAGCCGCTTTAGCGTCAGCAGCGACATGCCGCCACCTTCCGGTCCGTTTACTGCTTCGCTGAAGAACGAACGCAACTCCAGCACGCCTTGCGACGTATGCGCGTATTTGCTCGCCACGGCGCGGCTCACCGTCGAAGGATGCACTCCGACTTCTTCCGCCACTTCCTTGATCATCATCGGCTTCAGAGCGTCCGGGCCGTGATCGAGGAACTCACCTTGCCTCGCAATGATGCTTTGGCAAACCCGCAAAATCGTGTGCTTTCGCTGTTCGATGTTCTTCAAAAGCTGAATCGCCGCCGTAAACCGCTCTTTCACGTAGTTTCGGACGTCTCTGTCCGCCGCGTCGCGCGCCAGCAAACGCCGGTAAGTCGGACTGAGCCGAAGCTGCGGCATATCATCTTCGTTCAGGAAAACCTGCCAAAGCCCATCCACTTTACGAAAGTAGACATCCGGCTCGACCAGTCGCGGTTCCGTCTTGTTGTAACGCAGGCCCGGCCGCGGATCGAGCTTCCTGATGACATCGAGGGCGCGTTTTACGACTTCAATCGGCCGGTTCAGCGCCCTCGCCACTTCCTTCAGCTGATTCGCCTGCACCTGCTTTAAATGCTCTGAAACGATCTGCTGCGCAAGCGTGTTTTGCGGATCGAACGCCTTCAACTGCAGTAGCAAGCATTCGCGCAGATCTCGCGCGCCGACACCGATTGGATCGAAATCCTGCACTACGGCAAGAGCATCATCGAGATCGTCCTGTGAAAATCTTCCGTTTTGCGTCAATTCTTCGGTCGACGCCGTCAAATACCCATTCTCATCGAGATTGCCGATAATGCTTTCCACTAGTTCGCGAACGCTATCGGAACAAATCGTGACGCTCAATTGCCAGGTCAAATGCTCGGTCAACCCAGCCGGGGAAGAAAGAAATTTCTCGAACGACGGCCGTTCGCTGACTTCCCGCTCCTGCGATTGCCCGCCGTCTCCGCCCGTATCCAAATATTGATTGAAGAAAGTCCCGACATCGAACTCATCGAACGGATTCGACTCGGGCTTCTCCGGAACTTTTTCCGTTTCATTGCGGATAAAATTTTCGTCGCTGTAATTGTCTGTCGCGGTGGGTTCTTCGCTCTGTTCTTCCAGGACCGGGTTCTCGATCATCTCCTGATTGATCATTTCCCGCAGTTCCAGCCGGTTCAGCGCAAGCACGCTGACCATCTGCACCAGGCCCGGCGTCAGAATCTGCTTCTGCGCCACCTTGAGATTGAGTTTTAGTCCCTGCCAGGCCATGGTCTTTTGCGATCTTCCCCGTCGGTGCCTCTAATTCAATCGGAAGTGATCGCCCAGGTAGACGCGGCGTACTTCTGCGTCGTTACTGAGCTCTTCAGGCCGTCCCTTCCGAAAGATTTTTCCACCTCTCAGAATGTACGCGCGGTCGGTTACGGTCAAGGTCTCTCGAACGTTGTGGTCCGTGATGAGAACCCCGATGCCGGACTTTGCAAGGTCTCGGATGATCTCCTGCAGGTCTTTTACGGTGAGTGGATCGATTCCGGAAAAAGGTTCGTCCAGCAGCACGAATGACGGCTGCAACGTCAACGATCGCGCAATCTCCAATCGCCGTCGCTCTCCGCCCGAAAGCATGTACGCTTTGCTGGTTCTCACCGCATCCAGCCCCATCTGCACGAGCAATTCCTCCAAGCGATCCCGCTGCTGCTCTGGAGTGAGAGGGAGAGTTTCCAGGACGGCCAGTAGATTTTCTTCACTGGTCAGTTGACGAAAGACCGAGGGTTCCTGGGGCAGGTAGCTGATCCCG
>DATLVG010000098.1:0-44112 GCA_035577625.1 Candidatus Dormiibacterota bacterium | reverse complement strand
CGCTTGTTGACCATCATGATCAAGCCTCGGCGAGACGCGTGGTCCTTAACGTGAGACTTGAGATGCGTCGTCAAGTAGTTGATCCTCTCGCTCAGAAGCGCGATCTGCACTTCCGGCGAGCCGGTATCCTTCACATGAGTCCGGAACTGTTCGATCAACACGGCTTTCGGTGCGCTCAAGTTCCCTCTCCGTCGTCCCCTGAATTTGTTCTCTTATCTTCGACCCATTCAGAGTAGCACAACATTTCTTTTTGTGTAAAGTCTTGCGGCACAGCATGCTGGAGCGAGGTTCGCGGAAAATTCTAGGTTTCTTGCCGGGTATCCGGTAGATTGTGCGCACGATTTGCGTGGGTTTGCGGATCGAAGCGGTACGGGTCAGATTTCCGCGAATGCCCGGTGTAAATCCGCGAACATCGAGGGTGCAAACGGATGAAAACAAGCTGGATGCGGGTGCTTGCAGTCGTGCTAGGCGCCGCGGTGTTCGCCATCTCTGGTCTTGCGGCTTGCCTTGAGGCACAGGAGAAGCCAGACGCGCCAGCGCCTCAGCCCGGCGTTGTGGCGCCACAAACGAAGAAAACATCCGTATCGGACGAGATCTTCAAGAAAACGCCAGTCGAACTTTTCCTCGGATTTAAGCCGAACCTGGCGCCATTCGAGATTCCCGACAATGCGCCTCCGCTGCGGGCAGGTCAGAAATACGCGTTCGCGTTTCACGAAATGGAAGACTTCAAGGCGCATCTGGGGAACGTTTTTCAGGCTGCGTTTTCGCAGGCGTTCGATGCCCAGCCGCATTACGGGCAGGGGTGGGGACCGTACGCGCAACGATATGGGGCGGCGGAAGCGGACCAGGTGACGTCGTGCTTCTTTATCTATGGCTTCTTTCCGCATTTGCTTAAAACTGACCCGCGGTATTTCCGCAAAAAGCAGGGGTCGGTCTGGTCGAGGATGAACTATGCGGCGTCCCGAACACTGATTACGAAAAAGGACTCGGGCGGACTGACGTTCAATGCGCCGCAAGTGGTTGGCCAACTGTTCCAGAGTGGGATTTCGACGGCGTACTATCCGCAACGGGATCGCGACCCGGGACAAGTGTTCCAGAGCTGGGGATTGAGCTTGCTCTTTAACAGCGGGTACAACATCGCCAGCGAGTTTTACCCAGACGTTTGGCGGAAAGTATTTCGTCGCAAATAACGGCGACGAGCCTGTCGTTAAAGGCGCAGCGGGCGCGTATCAGACTTTGGTTTACAAAACCGTCGAACGACTTTTTCTTGCGGAAACTGGGACTGAATCCGACACCGCCGGGAACGAAGCAGGGGTTGGACCAGGGCAAAGCGCGGAATTATCCATGGGGCGCGTTCGTTCCGGCGCGTGCTGAAACCGTTCTGACGATCGGCACATCAAAACGCGGCACAAACTCTCAACCGAATACGACTCCACCTCCTCGCAGCCGGTAGGCGAATTCTCCCCGTCCAATTCGACTAAACTCGCCTATGTCTTATTCGAATTAAGTCGGTTTGACATAACGATACGATTCGTATTGAACTAACTAGGCTAGCCGAACGTCTTGGGGTGTCGCTATGGGGTTCCGTTGGAGGCTTTTTAGCTCACTGCCGTGTTACCGCGGCGCAATGCTGGTTGCCTTGTTGTGGGGCATTGCGCCTCAGCCCGGGCTAGGGCAAACGTCCTCAAGTATTTCGGGGTACGTTTTAGACGAGTCCGGCGCGGTAATCGCTGGCGCGGTCGTGACGGTCAAGAACCTTGAGACCGGAGCGACTCGAACAACGAAGAGCGAGTCCAATGGCAACTACATTGTGTTGTCACTGCCGAGTGGCCCATACGAAGTCACCGTGGCTTATCCGGGCTTTAAGGCTTTTCGCCCCGAGGTACATCTCAGTGTGGGCCAAGAGGCGCGACTGGACATCACGTTGTATGTCGCCGCTGCCTCCGTTGATCCAGAGATCGTCACCGACACTGCAGTGGTCAACTCATCGACGGCGGACATGTCGGGATTGGTCTCGGAAAAACAGATTAAAGATCTGCCCTTAAACGGGCGAAGCTATGACTTGTTGATGCCGCTGAATCCGGGAATCGTAAATTTCACTTCGCAGAAGACGGGCGGAACGGGGATTTCGAATTCGACAACGGCGAATAACTTTGCTGTTTCGGGAAACCGGCCGCAACAGAATTTGTTTTTGCTGAACGGCGTGGAATACACCGGCGCGGCGGAAAACAACATGCAGCCAGGAGGACCGAGCGGGATGCTGCTGGGAGTGGACGCGGTGCGTGAATTCAACGTGCACCGCGATTCGTACGGGGCGGAATTCGGCAAACGGCCCGGCGGGCAAGTCTTGATCGTCACGCAATCGGGGAGCAATCAACTGCACGGAGCTCTGTTTGAGTATTTGCGGAACAACGCGCTGGATGCGCCGAACTTCTTCGATCGAGGCGATGCACCGCCGTTCCAAAGGAATCAGTTTGGAGCTTCGCTCGGCGGACCGCTTCGGAAAGACAAAACGTTTGCATTCGGAAATTACGAAGGGTTTCGCCAGCATTTGCATCAAACTTCGGTGGCGTTCGTGCCTGACTTGGCTTCGCGCGCCGCGGCCGCTCCGAGCGTGCAACCACTGCTTGATCTTTGGCCAACGCCGCCCGTAGGCGCTCCGGATTTTTCGGGGATCGCGGAAGTATTCAGCAGCCCTGTTCAGACGATTCGAGAGGATTTCGGAACGGCACGGGTCGACCATATTTTTTCGCAGAAGGACACGTTCGGCGCGATTTACACCGTGGACGACGGCAATGACTTTACGGCGACGCCGCTCGACCCCTTCAGCGCCGACATTCTGACATTGCGTGAGCAGGTAGTAAGCCTGGAAGAGACGCACGTTTCTTCCGCCTCCCTGCTGAACAATGTGCGATTCGGATTTTCTCGGGCCGCGTATTTCTTTTCAGGCGAGCCAACCCCAGGAACCTCGGCGGCGAACGTGCCGGGATTTTTGCTCGGGCGGCCCGTCGGTGCGGTGGTTGTGGGCGGAAGCGCGGCGTCAAACCCTGCTGCAACGCTGGGACTGGCGGGCAGCAACAACGGCAGCAATCTTCCGATCGCACGAAATTTATTCACGTTCGAGGACCGGCTGACGTGGACGCACGGGCGGCATCAATGGAGTTTTGGCGCGTGGCTACAGAAGTTTCAGTCGAACGAAACGATTGCGCTGAGCCAGTACGGGCAGGCGACATTCACGAGCCTGCAGACATTTCTGCAGGGTACGGCGTCGAGCTTCTTGTTCGACCCGTCGCCGACAGAGATGAACTGGCGGTCGGTGCTGGGCGCGTGGTACGTGGAAGACGTGATCCGCTTGAAGCCGAGCTTGACGCTGTCGCTGGGATTTCGCGATGAGTTTACGACGGGATGGAACGAAGCGCACGGACGCGCGGCAAATTATTCTTATACGAATGGTGTGATTAATTCAGCTCCGCGCATCGGCGGCTCGGAGTTTCTGGCGAACAACGCAAAGCTCCTGCCTCAGCCGCGAATTGCTGTGGCGTGGAATCCGCTCGGAAAGAAGACCGTGCTCCGGGCCGGATTCGGAATGTACAACGATTTACAGGATGCGCTGGGTTACCGCGCGGACCAAAATGCGCCGTTCAATCCGACGTATAGTATCCCGAATTTCGTGGTTTCGAATTTCCCGATCGATCCCTCCGCGCCGGTACCGGCGACGGCGAAATTGGTGCCCGGCGGCGTCCAGCCGGACCTGAAGACGCCGACGCTAATTTCGTATTCGTTGCGGGCGGAGAGGGAGCTTTCTCTTCGAACTTCACTCACAGTCGGATATATCGGCTCGCATGGCTATCACGAGCTGATTGGCGTTGATGCGAACGAACCGTTTCCGGTGATCTGTCCGGCGGCTCCATGTCCGGTGAACTATCCGGCGACGTTTCCAGCTGGTTTGGCGAACACGCCGGTACCGCCGGGAACATTCTTTGTGCCGAGTAATGTAAGGGCGAATCCGGCGATTGCGAACACCTGGACGTGGTTTTCGCGTGGAGACAGTTCGTATCACGCATTGCAGGTGGATTTGAATCATCGGTTCAGCAGCGGATTTTCGCTGCGCGGCGCTTATACATTTGCGAAGGCGCTGGACGATGGTGATTCGTTGAATGCCACAACTTCCGGCGGTGGGCCCGCGCTGGCGTCGAACCCTTTTGATTTGCACGCCGATAAAGGACTAGCGACGTACGACGTACGTCATATCGCAGCGATCAATGCGACGTACGCGCTTCCGTTCGGACGGGGACAGAAGTTTGCGACTGGCCTTTCAGGACTTGCCGGCGCCTTAGTGAGTGGATGGGGCGTGAACTCCATCGTCACCGCGCAGGGCGGTTTTCCGTTTTCGCCGCAACTGAGTTACAACCCGTCGAATAACGGCGATACGCGGAATCCGGTACGTCCGTTTGCCAACCCAAATTTTTCCGGGTCAGTAATTTTGGGTACGCCGGACAAGTGGTTTGATCCCGCGGCGTTTCTGGCGCCTTCGAACGCGGCGGCGAACGCGGGCTTTTACGGAAACTTGGGACGGAACACGCTGCGCGGTCCCGGTCTTGCAACGTGGGATTTTTCCACGCTGAAAAATACCCGACTGAGCGAGCGGATGAATTTGCAATTCCGCGCGGAGATTTTCAATTTGCTGAATCGCGCGAATTTCAACATGCCCAATGAAGTGGCGTTCACTCCGTCCGGAGTTTCGCCGACTGCGGGCGTGATTACGAGCACAACGACGACATCACGGCAGGTACAATTCGGGCTAAAACTGCTCTGGTGACAGATCGGGCGGACCGCAGTACTTTGCAGCCTCAATAAACGACGGTGAAGTCGCCGGCCGCGTCGGTAAAAACCGAGGGCAAGCCCCAGACAGCGAGTCCGGCCGCGGAGCCCTGCGCTCCGAGCGGCTTCCCTGTTGCATCGAACAACTGCCACGCTACCGACCCGCCTTTGGCCCAACCAGTTCCCTCTGTCCAGGCAAGCAGGACTTCTCCGCGCCGATTCGCCGCAATGGACGGATGCTTACGCAACAGCTGTCCGGTCAAAGAAAGAGCCGGGGAAAGCTGATCGAGTCTGTCGCCGAGTGGTGAAAAAAACACTTGGCCCGCCTTTTCCCAAGCGGCGAACGATTTGCCACCGCCTTCGGTAAAAGACGCAGAGCTCATGGGGCACGCGTTCAGCTCCCAGGAACTCATCGTCCGCGCTTGAAATGCTTTGCCCTGGTCGCGAGAAGTGAGCAGCGTCATATCGCGATGAATCGATTGGGCGGCGGCACGATAGAGGATGAACAACAGGCCGCGCGAATCAACAAACGCACGCATGCCGCAACAACCGCAAGCGCCCAACTCAGCTGGAGAAACCGGCGATTCGCGCGAAAACGTTTTGCCGTCGTCCGACGAGCGCTCAAGGTAAACGCGGCGATGCTCTTCACTCGGCGCATCTCCGGTGGCATGCCAAATGGCGTACACGTTGCCGTTCCGGTCGGCGGCGACGGAAAGTCCGCCGTCGGTTCCCGTGGCGAAATGGACCAGATTACGCTGAGGCTCGAAAGCGGAGCTCGAATCGTTCAGCCTCGTGAAAAACACGGGCATCGAATCGTCACGCCCTTCGGCCTTTGTCGCCGGACCGAACCAGATGGCGTAAACGCGGCCATTTCTCCCGACGGCAAGTTGTGGCCCGCGCACGGTGCCGATCGCAACAGCACTCTGTGGGATTGAGTTCACCCGCAGCGGCTGAGGAAACTCCGTCGAGCCACCTCTGCGTCGGACATACTCGATATCCCCGGCCTTCGCGTCGCCTTTGAAATAAATCATGTGAATGGTGCCGTTCGAATCGACTACTGTTTGCGGCTGGATGCCGGAGTTCGGCGTTCGCAAAAGTTGAATGCGGGCGTCTGGAGCAGATGGCACGGCGAGTTGAACGGGAACGGCGAGGCTCCAAAGCGCGAGACCAGCGTACGTTGCGCAAACCGAAGAACGCATTGCGAAATCATACCTCAGCGCAGCGGACTGCATCGAACAGTTCGGGCAAGAGAATGCGCGGCTTGCAATGGGGTGGCGGTGCCTCTACCCTGATTGGGCAGAATCCGAGTGACGGAGTCGCATGTTCGATATCACGCCCGAAGTCATCGTCAGAGCATTTATCTGGTACGTCGCCTTTCTATTTTCCACCACCTGCCACGAAGCGGCGCACGCGCTCGCTGCAAAATTGCAGGGAGATGAAACCGCGGCGCGCGGCGGCCAGGTGACGCTCAACCCCGTGCCACATATTCAGCGGGAGCCTTGGGGAATGGTTCTCGTGCCGATTGCTTCCGTGCTGATCTCCGGCGGTAATTCCCTGTTCGGCTGGGCGAGCGCGCCGTTCGATCCGGAATGGGAGTGGAAATTTCCGAAGAAGTCCGCACTGATGGCCATGGCCGGGCCCGCGGCGAATTTTACGCTGATGTTCCTGGCAGTCCTCGGCGTGCAGGTGGGAAGACATTTCGATATTTTTCGAAATCAAAGCTGGGGCCCGTTTGCATCGCAAGCGGTGTGGATCATGTTTTCACTGAATCTGTTGCTCGGTTTGTTCAATCTGGTGCCTGCGCCACCGCTTGATGGCAGTTCCGCGATCATGATTTTTATGAGCGATTCGACGGCGCGGCGGTATCTGGATTGGCTGCGCGGTGGGAGTTTCGGATTATTTGGATTGGTCATCGCGATTATGGTTTTCCGCTACGCGTACGCGCCGATTCAAGAGCTGGCAGTCCGAACGCTCCTATTGCCGCAGTTTTTCTAGGAACAATCCAATACCTTGGCTTCCGTTCTGGGAAAGCCGGCCGGTGGGTCCGCACCATTTCGGAACAGCCGCGCGCCTGGCAGCGCCATTGTGCCACGTCGCATCCTTCCGTCCACGCACACTGACGCGCGACCCGGGATTCTGGTTCGCAGTCCATCGTCGTGACTGTTTCAGTGGGGAACACGGTTCGCACTTGATTCAATCTTCGGCGCCGATCACGAAACGAAGTGGCACAAAACACACAAGTTAGCGGCCAGGAACTTTGGCAAGCGCTCTGCATACTCCAGGTAAGAGAGTTCGCAAAAGTCGGCGAATGATACGAACAAAAAGTTTGGCGCAACGCAAATGTTCGCGTTGCACGAAAAAGGCTCCTTAACTCGGTCCTCAAACAACTCCACAAACCACCAGCCAGAACCCCCTATAGGCGCCGCATCTGAACCCCTGAAACACGGATTCGGCGCCTTTCCTCCTTCAGGCTCAGGCTTTTGGCGGCCAGGAGATTTGCCCGCTGCGTTGATAGGCGAGATTTGCGATCTGTCCAGCGCGGGCCGCCGCGACACCGGTCTCGACCGGAGCGTTTGGCTCTTTGCGGCTTTTGACGCTATCGAAAAAGTTCTGCATGTGGGTGATGGTGCCGTCACGGAAACTGTCCGCCTTGACGACCGGGTTATCTTTCGCGCTTACACCTTCACGATAAACGCTGAATCCGCTGCGATTCAGTTTCAACGTTCCTTCCGTGCCGCGGAATTCAAGGCCGCCATCGTCAATCGAAGAGGCCATCATGCCTTCGTATACGACATCGAATCCGGGATAGCGAAAGGCGGCTTGCACGGTGTCCGGGCAATCCCACTGCTCGAATATGTATTTGTCGCCCAGCATGTGCACCTGCCGCGGCGTGTCCGATTTCATGGCCCAGTGCACCACGTCAATCCAGTGCGTACAGAGGTCGGTCATCGCGCCGCCGCCAAAATTCCAGAACCAACGCCAGCGATAAAACTTTTCTTCAGCGAACGGTTGCGCAGGCGCGCCACCGAGCCACTGTTTCCAGTCGAGCGCCTGTAAGTCCACCGGCTTGAAGTTCGACCCCGGTTGGTAGTTCTGCCACCAGTAGGTGCGCACCTGCGGAACCCGGCCGATACTGCCGCCTTGAATCAAATCCACCGCATCGCGGAAATGGCTCCAGCTTCTCTGCTGCATGCCGCATTGAAGAATCCGTTTATTAGAGCGTACAGCGTTGATGAGCGCCGCGCCCTCTTCAACCGTGTGCGTAACGGGCTTCTCGAGATAGACGTCTTTACCGGCGGCAAGAGCGGCAACAGCCATCGGAACATGCCAGTGGTCGGGCGAGCCGATGAACACCGCGTCCAACTGCTGATCAAGAACTTCGCGAAAGTCGCCGTGCGTTGTCGCCAACCCTTTCGATCGTTCCCGAACGGCATCGCGCCGTGGGCCGTAGACGTCGCTGATCGCGACAATTTGATAGGGATAGTTGCCGGCCCGGTCGGCGGCGTTGAGCAAATCGTTCATGCGACCGCCGGCGCCGATGACGCCGATGCGCAACGTATCGTTCGCACCAAGCACGCGAGTGGAGGCTAAGGCAGTGAGCCCTGTTGCGACGAGAAAACTACGGCGATTGGGTGGATAGTTCATGGCGGCATCTTAACCAGTTGGAGGCGCGGGGAAAAGTTCTAAATGTGGTGGAGGCGGGTCGCCGAAAGAGCATGCCGTTCGACGTTCCCGGCCTTGCTCCGGGGAATTTTACGCGAGCGCCGCGTAACTTCTTTGGGAAGGCGGAAACTTCATAAGCTTGAGCAGTTCGCCAAATCGTTTATCGTCATAAAGGCTTTCCCACGCCGGATCGACTTGGAGCAGAGTCGACCAGCAATCGCGTCGCTCGATCGATTGGCGCAGTTCGACGCAGGCCCGGTCGGGACTGCCGCAATCGATGGATGCCGATGCCAGATGGTACGAAGAGACGTTTTGGAAGTTGCCAAGGCGGCGAAGCTTTTCGATACAGCGAGTCGCCTCAACCTTCTTGCCCGCGCGGCCATTCGTTCGCGCCAGGCCGCTCAATGCCAGAGCACTGTCGCCGCCAATTTCGCGGGCCAGCTTAAACTCACGCACGGCTCGCGCGCCCTGCCCCATCTTCGAGTAAACGAGGCCCAGGATAAAGTGTGCGATCAGAAAATTGGGCTCGATATCGAGTGTCTTCAGCAGTTGTTCGCACGATTCCTCGTACCGATGCTCGAAATGCAAAATCCACCCGTAGTAAGCGTTGAAAACGAGCGACAGCGGATCGAGGGCGAGGGCCGCCTTCATGTGCTGTTCGGCCTCGGGCAAGCGATTCATCGCCGCCAGAAAGAACGCATACCACCAGCGCGCGAGAACATAGTTCCGATCCAGTTCCAGCGCGCGCAGGTATTCCCGCTCGGCCAACTCCCAGTCCCAGGCAAACGAATGGAGCACGAATGCCAGTGACGCGTGCGCTTCGGCGGAATTGGGATCCAATTCGAGCGCGGCGCGAGCGGCCTGCTCCGCTCTTTCCCACGCTTCCTTGCCAGTCAACACGCCGTACCAGCCGAGAGTGCTGTACGTATCGGCTAAACCCGAATAGGCCAGGGAAAACTTCGGATCGATATCCACCGCACGTTTGAAATATTCGGTGGCGCGAAAGAACTCCGGCTCGGTCCTGCGATTCCAGCAGAATCTTCCGCGAAGGTACGCGTCATACGCGGCGGGATTGTGCGTTCTCGCGGCGTTCGCGATTGGCTTGCGATTGGGAAGGAGTTGCAGCTCCAGCGCGTTGGCGATCTCTTCGGCCACGCTTGTCTGGATTTCCAAAATATCCGTTGCCGAGCGGTTATAAGACTCCGCCCAAAGGTGAGACTGGTCGCCTACACGGACCAACTGCGCGGCAATGCGAAGGCGCTCGCCGGCGCGCCGCACGCTGCCTTCCAGGATGAATTCGACGCGCAGTTCAGCGCCAATCTCCGCGACGTTTTTTTGGGAACCTTTGTAGCGCATCACCGAAGTGCGGGCAATCACACCCAGTTCGTCGGAATAGGCGCTGCACAACCGGGCGATCATTTCCTCGGTCAAACCGTCGGCAAAGTATTCGTCTTCGATGGAGTTGCCCGAAAAATTGTTGAAAGGGAGAACGGCGAGGCGCGGGCGCTTTTGTTGAGTGGGCTCGACCGCTTCGATCCAGGTCTTCAGAGGCTGCCGGTTTTGTCGCCACGCGTCGATCTCTGACTTGAGCGCATAGACAGACCCCTTCTTCAGATGCCGGTGACGGCGCACCGGCAAATTCTCCAGCCGCTCCCACCGCTGAACCGTCCGCACATTCCGATTGAGATAATCGGCAACTTCCTTCCACGAGTCCAGACAGTCTTCGCGCGAGGGTTTGCCGGGCGTCGGGCGGATAGGCGTGGGTTGCGGCATGTTAGTGACAACTAGGGCTTTACGCCGAGTCGGATGGTAGTGGGAAACGCCGCCATTTGCAACCAGCTATGGTCCCGGTACCGACATGCGACATTCCGCGACATGCCAGCCAAAACAGCGGATGCCGCGCCATGTCGCTTGCCCAAGTTCGAGCCTTGGGCGAAGGTTGCAGCGTGATGCAGGATCAACCAAATCGATCGACGTTGACCTCGGGCGATGATACGGCGCGAGGAAATCGGAATTTGCGTTTGGAATGGAGGTGGACCGTGACGCGGATTGGTCACGCAATGTTCCTGGCGGCACTGCTCCTTTCCGGCTGTTCGGTAAAAAAGTTCGCGATCAACAAGCTAGGAGACTCGCTTGCGAATAACGGCACGACGTTTGCCTCCGATGATGATCCCGAATTCGTCGGCCAGGCGGTACCATTCAGCCTGAAGCTGATTGAAGGTCTAATCGCGGAAAGTCCGAAACATCGCGGACTGCTTTTCGCGGCGTCAAGCGGCTTCACACAATATTCGTACGTTTACGTCCAGCAACCCGCGGAAGAACTGGAAGAACGCGATTTGGAGCAGTCTAACGTTCTACGCACGCGGGCACGCAAACTTTATCTTCGAGCCCGCGACTACGGCATGCAGGGGCTCGAGGCCAAGCATCCAAGGTTTGCGGCGGCGCTGCGTGATAACCCAGAAACGGCGCTGCATCGTATGAAGAAAACAGATGTTCCCCTTCTCTACTGGACGGCGCTCTCCTGGGGAGCCGCGATATCGGTCTCCAAAGACCACCCGGAATTGGTGGCCGACCAGCCGCAGGTCGAGGCGTTGATAGACCGCGCCTATGAACTCGATCCGGACTACGACCACGGCGCAATCGACCAGTTTCTGATCAGCTACGAAGCGGCGCGCCAGGGAGCGGTGGGCGACTTTGAAAATCGCTGCAGAAAACATTTTGTCCGTGCAATTCGCTTGACTGACGGCGGCTTGGCGTCGCCGTACGTCTCCTACGCGGAATCCGTGTCGGTGCAGAAACAAAACCGACAGGAATTTGAAACCATGCTGCATAACGCGCTTCAGATCGATGTAAATGCAAAACCGGAATGGCGGCTGAGCAATTTGATCATGCAAAAACGCGCGCGCTGGCTGTTGTCCCGCGAGGGTGAATTGTTTCTGGAAGAAGAGGCGAAAGGAGCTTCGCGATGAAAAACATTGTTCGTCGGACTCTTGTGGCAGGCGCGTTCTTCGCGGCGTTGAGTGTACCGGGAATTTCTGCCGCCCAAACGCGAATTAAACTGGGAACACTGCTGCCTAAAGACACGTCGCAATATCAATCACTCGAAAGAATGTCCCAGGAGTGGCGCGCGAAAACGAGTGGTGCCGTCACGCTGACGATCTATCCCGGCGGCGTAATGGGTACGGAGGAAGAGTCGATCCAGAAGATGCGGATCGGGCAATTGCAAGCGGTTACGCTTTCCGCTTCCGGCCTCGCGGACATCGACCCGTACATCGGCGCCGTGGAAAAAGTCCCGATGCTGTTCCGTTCGATGGAGGAAGCGGAGTACATTCGCGGAAAAATCGCGCCGCAGCTCGAAAGCCGACTCGAGCAAAAAGGCTATGTCGTTTTGTTTTGGGCGGACGCGGGCTGGATTCAGGTATTTTCCCGGCGGCCCGTCGTGCATCCAAGCGATCTGAAAGGCATGCGACTTCTGACAACGCCCGGCGATCCAAACGAAGCGGAGCTGATTCGTTCTCTCGGTATCGTTCCAGTCGAGCGCTCCTGGGGCGATGCACTCGTCGGCCTGCAAACAGGCGCAGTAGACACCATCGTCACCACGCCTTTCCTGTGCCTCGCCGGCCAATTCTACCGGTCCGCCAATCATTATCTGGCGCTTAACTACGTACCACTGGCTGGCGCAACGATTATGTCCAAGAAAGTGTGGGACTCGCTCACGCCGGAACAACGACAGGCGATGAGGGAAGCGGCCTCCAAAGCTGGAAAAGAGATCCAGAACAGCAGCCGCTCCGAAAACGAAACCTCGATCGCGGCGATGAAGCGGCTCAAATTGCAAGAACAGGATATGACGCCTGAAATGGAAGCGGAGTGGCGGTCGTACTTTGAAGCCGTATATCCCAAAGTCCGTGGGAAATTAGTGCCGGAAGACATTCTGGACCAGGTGCAAAAAGATCTGGCTCAGTATAGGTCGACTAAAAATTCTTCGGGGGGCCGATGAGCGCCGCGGCGGATTCATTGAGTTCCGCTGCGTGGGAAACGCAATCCTTCCCGGACCACGGCAAAAAAAACTCTTTCTGGTCCGCTGGAGAGAATGTCGCGATCGCGGCGGTGTTGATGTCCATGATGCTGTTGCCGCTGCTGGATCCGTTGCTGCGATGGATCTTTGGTTCCGCTGCGCAAAGCACGGGTTCGATCGTTCAGCATCTGGTCCTCGTGGTCGGAATGCTGGGCGGTGCGATCGCCGCGCGGGAACAGCGCCTTCTCGCGCTGTCCAACGTCGCGGAAAGCCGTCTAAAGGGCGCCGCAAAAGCGTGGGTTCAGGCGTGCACGGCCGCCGTCTCCATCACAACGACGAGCTATCTTGCCCTTGCCGCATGGCAATTTGTGCGAACGGAGCGCGACACCGGACACATGCTTGCGTACGGAATTCCCGTGTGGGCCGTCGAGCTGCTCCTCCCCGCCGGATTCGCGGTCATCACCCTGCGAATTTTTCAACATTCGGCACGCGATTGGACGCGTCGGATTTCTTGCGGCGCAATCGCCATGCTCATGATTTTGCTGATTCAGTATTGCTCCGCTTCTCACTTCTTTGTGCCAGCCGCGATGATCGTGCTCGGCGCCGCTTCGTTTCTCGGTGTGCCGGCTCTCGTCAGTCTTGGCGGCACGGCATTGGTTCTTTTCATGGGAGCGCACGAGCCGATCGCATCCATCGCGGTGGAGCACTATGCTCTCGTGATTAATCCTGTTCTGCCGACTCTTCCGCTCTTTACGCTCGCGGGATATTTTCTGGCCGAAGGCGGCTCGCCGCGCCGGCTGATTCGTTTGTTCTACGCCTTGTTTGGACGATTTCCCGGCGGACCGGCAATTGTCACGGTCGTAGTCTGTGCTTTCTTTACGTCTGTCACGGGAGCCTCAGGCGTGACGATTCTTGCGCTCGGCGGCCTCCTGGTGCCGATTCTAAAGAGTGGCAAATATTCGGAAAAAGATGCACTGGGAATGATTACGGGCGCCGGCTCTCTGGGACTTCTGCTTCCGCCATGCCTGCCACTAATCGTCTACGCGATCGTGGCAAAAGTGCCCATCGAGAAAATGTTTCTCGGCGGCTTGCTGCCGGCTTTCGTGATGATGACGGCCACTTCGATTTGGGGCGTTCTGCGCGGCAGAAAAACCGAGCGACCGGTCATTCCCTTCGATCTCTGCGAGGCGCGCGAAGCATTGTGGGACGCAAAGTGGGAACTGCTGCTTCCCGTCGTCGCCATCGTGGCACTGTTCAGCGGCCTCGCAACGACGGTGCAGGCCGCTGCGCTCACTTCCTTTTATGCGTTCGTCGTTGCGACCGTGATTCATCGCGAGCTTAAGATTTTTCGCGATTTGCCAAGGATCATGGCGGAGTGCGGACTTTTGATCGGAGGCGTGCTGCTAATTCTCGGCGTGTCCATGGGATTTACAAACTATCTCGTGGATGCGGAAATTCCCGCGCGGGCAGTTGAGTGGGCGACGCATTCGATCCACTCGCCCATGCTCTTCTTGTTGATGCTCAACCTGTTTTTGTTGGTCGCGGGATGCCTGATGGAGATTTATCCGGCAATCGTCGTCGAGGTTCCGTTGCTCGTGCCCATCGGCGCCGCTTTCGGAATTGATCCCATCCGGCTGGGAATTATTTTTCTGGCGAATATGGAGCTGGGGTATCTTACGCCGCCGGTCGGACTTAATTTATTGATGTCGTCGTATCGTTTCCGAAAATCCGTCCCTGAAGTCTTGCGGGCCACCTTGCCCGTCATCGCGGTGCTCAGCATCGGCGTGCTGCTCATCACGTACGTTCCGTGGCTGACGACGCTCTTGCCAAGACTAGTCGAGTAATGAAAGGCGGATCAGGCAATTTCTAGAACAGGTTCCAGAGGAACTGGTTGTAGACCTCGTGGTGATACTGCACTTCCGGCGCTTTGACGAAAGTGCCGAGGGCGCGCGGGCAGCGATCTGCGGAAGCGCGCTTCAAATCCGCATAACGCGCTTTCACGTCCGCGCCGACGAGTTTGGAGATCCAGTCGGCCTTTTCAAAATTATCGAGCGCCGTATAAATGTTGTCGGGCAAATAGCGTTCCGCCTGCCGAAGATTCTTAATTTTTGCGGTGTCACCTTGGAGGCCGGTCTTAAAAATAGAATAGAGAACGAGATAGGGGTTCGCATCGGGCGCGACGGAACGCACTTCAACTCGCGAGCTCTTCTCATTGCCAATCGGAATGCGGATCATCGAACCGCGATCCACCGGCGAAGCCTTGATCTGATTCGGCGCTTCAAAGTGCGGATCGAGGCGGCGGTAGGCGTTCACACTTGGGTTCAGCAACAGGCAAATGTCATTGCCGTGCGTCAGAATCTTGTCGATGAAGTTCCAGCCGAGCTTGCTGAGCTTTTCTTCGCCTTTCGGATCCCAGAAAAGATTCTTGCCGCCCTTGTTGACGGAAACGTTGGTGTGCATGCCGCTGCCATTCACGCCGACGACCGGCTTGGGGAGGAAGCTTGCCGTAAAGCCCATTTTTGTAGCGACCTGGCGGCAAATCAATTTGTAGAGCTGAATCTGGTCGCCAGCGGCGACGACTTCGCCATAGCCGTAGTTAATTTCAAACTGCGACGGCGCAACTTCCGGGTGATCCTTTTCGTTCTGGAAGCCCATCGACCGCTGCACTTCGGCGGTCGTGTCAATAAAGCTGCGCAGCGGGTCACCGGGCAGCGAATGGTAATAGCCGCCCGTGTTCACATACTCAAATTTGTGCATCTCGTGATAGTGGCGCTCGGCGTTTTCACCTTTGAACAAAAAGCCTTCGATTTCGTTCGCCGCATTGAGCGTGTAGCCTTCGTCTTTGTGAAGTTTTTCCGCAAAGCCCTTGAGCAGACCGCGCGTGTCGGCGCCGTACGGCGAACCATCTTTATCAATCACCTCGCCGAACACGAGTACTTTACCTGAGCCAAACACATCCGCGGGCGCCCAGTAAAATGAGCCCCAATCCATTCCCAGGCGCAGGTCGCTTTCGCGCTGTGCGGTGAATCCGCGAATCGAAGAACCGTCAAACGTCAAGTTGTCCCAGCTCTTTACGAGAAACTTCTTGTCGTAATCGAGCATGTGCAAGCGGCCTTCGAGATCGCTGAACAGGACCGTGACGGCCTTGATCCGCTTCTCATCGGTCAGGTACTTGATTCGCTCTTCCTGAATTTTGTGGGCGGCGACGCGGTTCTTGCGTTGCTCTTTGGCTTTCAAATTGAGCTGTTCGAGCTCGTCGTACGACAACGACAGAAAATTACGCAGTTCAGTCGACATGAATCTCCTCAAGATGTGTGATGGCGAAACCGGGCGGCAAAAGATGAGGTGGACAACCAGAAATCATGAGGCGGTAGGGTAACGCGACGGCGCGGGGAGCGTCAATCGAAAGAAATGATTTGAAAGATTGAGAAAATTGTTTTTGCAAAACGGAGCGGAGGCGGCAGCGGCCCTGCGCCTCCACAAAATTACGGTCGTCTCAAGCTAACGGCTTGACGTGGTGAAGCTGGCGTTCGTGGCCGTCGTCCCGGGTACCGTGATGGTGCTGTCCATGCGAACCAGCATTCCGGATTTCGCTGGCAAATCAACTTCCTTGCCCTTGCGCGCAACGACATAAACGGCGGTTCCAGCGAGACCAAGCCCAAAACCACGGACGGCGTGGCTAAATACCGCGCCAATCAGAGTGCCGCCGCCCGTGCCGATGGTTCCGGCAACAATGTCACCCTTGATGTCGTGCTTTTCTTCAACCACCTGCCCTTCGGTGATTTTCACGTCCTTGCGTTTGCGGCCTTCGCCCTCTTTAGTCGGCTTTTCGATTGCGAGCAGACTCATTTGAACTGGAATGAGGCGGCTGTCCACTTCGACCGAGCGGAAGGAAAGATTCAGATAAGCTTCGCCGCGGAAAATGGAGAACCGGCGGGCTTTGTTGATGGTAGTGATGATGCCATTTACGCGAGTTCCAGCCGGCAGAACGAGTTGGTCGCCGATCGCGACGGGTTCGGTGACGATCGCCATGAAGGGATCGCCGTCCCTGGCGGCGCCGGTGCTGATGTCGGTGAGTAATTGGAGATGAATCTGCGTTCCCTGCAAAAGCTGGCGAGGCTGCGCCAAGATTGCCGGTGCGGCGAGAGACAGAGCGAGAAACGAAACCAACACAATGCGAACTGCTTTCATTGAGAGTCCTCCTGCCTGCACTGTGCGTGCAGGTCGGCCCCGTATCGTGGGGTGTTCCGCTGGCGCTAGCGGACCCGGCATTGCCGGGCAGGACGCGGAGGAATGTCCGTCCAGAAACAGAGTACTCGATTTGTCCCGCGCGTCCACATATTTTTGCGAGTGTTTCGTTGGCGGCACGCAAAACGCAATCCGCCATCGCACGGTGAATGCAGCTTGCCGCAGGCGGGCGACCGGGAGTATCGTCGCTGCAAATCGGGCTCATTTCGTTCGCGAAGAGGAGTTCTTAATGAAAATCAGAAAGATCCGGGTCGTGTGTTTGGCGTTGTGTGCGGCAACTGGAATCGTCGCCGGCGTGCGAGGACAAGAAAACAAAGAGTCGGCGCCGCCTCACAAGATTCTTCATTCTGGCGATTTGAAGTGGTCGCCCATCATCAAGGGTTGTGAGATCGCGACGGTGAACGGCGATATGAACGCGGAAGGTCAGCCGTTCGTACTGAGATTCCGGTGCGCGGATGGAGCGATTACGCCGGCACACTGGCATCCGACCGACGAATACTTAACTATCCTCAAAGGAACTTTCCTCGTCGGGATGGGCGAGAAATTTGACGAATCAAAGCTCCAACCGATGAACGCGGGTAACTTCACGGTTGTGCCGAAAGAAATGCGGCATTTTGGGATGACAAAAGGCGAAACGATTATCCAGGTTCACGGAATCGGGCCGTTCAAAGTAAATTGGGTGAATCCAGCGGATGTGCAACCGCCGGATGCGCCCGCGAAAAAATAATTTACTACACGACGAGCTGCGGAGAATCTGCCGCCGCTTTGGCCGCGTTCGCGGCGCTGTGCTAGACTTTTCTTCTGCAGTTGCGTGAAACACGGCGCGACTGCCGGAGCGTGGAACTTCGGGCTCTGTGCAACGAGGTCCCGCGAACCCCGCCAGGCCCGGAAGGGAGCAACGGTACCGGGAACGCCTCGGGTGCCGCAGATCACCCGAAGTTCCTCGCACCGGAAAAATTTTTGATCACCGGTTTTCAGGAATCGGTACGAGGCGCTGCACTCTCCACTTATGGCCTACCAAGTCATCGCACGAAAGTATCGCCCACAAACATTTCGGGATCTTGTCGGACAAGAACATGTAACGGAAACGCTGGCGAACGCGATTAAGAATAATCGCGTTGCGCATGCGTACATTTTTTCCGGCGCGCGTGGTGTTGGCAAAACTACCGCGGCGCGAATTCTGGCGAAGGCGCTCAACTGCGTGAAGGGGCCGACGCCCGATCCTTGTGGCGAGTGCGATTCGTGCAAGGAGATTGCAGCAGGAAGTTCTCTGGACGTGATTGAAATTGACGCGGCATCCAATCGCGGCATCGACCAGATTCGCGAGTTGCGCGATATGGTGCGCTACGCTCCCGCGGCATCGCGAAGCAAAGTTGTGATTCTCGACGAAACGCACATGCTGACGGACGAAGCGTCGAACGCTCTGTTGAAGACTTTGGAAGAACCACCGGACCGCGTGATTTTTGTGATGGCGACGACACAGCCGGAAGATTTGGTGGATACGATCCGGTCACGCTCGCAGCATTTTCATTTTCGCGCGCTGACGTTCAATGAAATCGCCGGGCGCATTCGCGATATTGCCGTGAAAGAGGATTTGAAGATCGACGACGGCGCGGTCAGCGTCATTGCGCGGATGGCGGAAGGAAGTTTGCGCGACGCGCTGTCGTTTTTAGAGCAGGCGCGTGCGTATTGCGGTGACAGGATTGAAGACAAAGCGGCGCGCGAACTGTTTGGCGTGGTGCCGGAAGACGCGTTGAACGAATTGATGGAAGCCATTGCGGCAGGCTCGGCGGACCGCGCTTTGGCTCTCGTGCACTCGTTTCAGAAGGAAGGACGCAATCTGCAGCACTTTTGCCGCGAGGCGGTGCGGCACATTCGCAATCTTCTGATTGCACGAGTAAGCGGCGCGGATTCAGATTTGATTGCGGCCACTCCGGACCAACGCCCGGCCCTTGCAAAAACCGCCGCGCTTTTCGGCGAAGAAGATCTGACGAGATTCTTCCAAATTTTATTGCAGACCGACGACGATTTGCGGCGCAAGCCCGATCCGCGCGTGCATCTGGAGATGGGCCTGCTGCGTTTGATCAATGCGGGACGACTTGCGCCGCTCGAAGAATTGCTCGCGGAGCTGGGCGGCGGTTCGGGACGCGGAACTACCGCACGATCCGCGGCTTCGGCTGCTCCTGCGATTCCGGTAAAACGCGAAATGTTCAGCGCGGCTGCAGCCGGCGCATTTTCTGCGCCGAAAGGTGAAAGCGCGGCGCCGGTGCGGGAATCGTATCCAGCGCGTGAAGCCGCTCCTTCGCCTGAAACGAGCGCTGCCACCAAACCGGAGACTCTTGCAGCGAAGAGTGCGGTTCCTTCGCTTACTCCTCCGCCTCCAGTGCAAGCAGCGCGCGAGACTGCAGCGGAGGCGCCGAAAAAAATTGAGGCGGGAAGTGTTGCCGCGCAAGGACTCAGCGAAGAACAGGTCCTGGAAATTCGCGCGGCGATTCAGGCGCAACAGAAATTTCTGGGCGAGCTCGTCGAGCATGGGCATCGATGGGAGCTCGACGGCATGGAATTGCGAATTTATTTTGCGACGGAAAAACGTCCGTTCGCGGAAATGATCGAGGGACGCGATTCACTGGAGAAGGTGCGTGTCGCTTCGAGCAAAGTACTAGGGAAGTCGGTTCGCGTGTGTGCTAGGATTGAATCGGTCGCGGGAAATGCTGCGCCACAAACGGCGAATGCGCAGGAACTGCGAGCGCAGTTTGAACGCGATCCGATGGTGAAGTCCATGCTGCAACGCTTCGGCGGAAAGATTTCCGAAGTAAAGCGGCTAGTGAACTGAAGGCTGCAGGGGTGAATACCATGGAAGTCGGCGCTCTCCAGCAGATGCTCACGCGGTTGCGGCAAGTGCAGGAAGACTTGCAGCGGCAAGTGAACCAAGTTGCGGTCGAAGCTTCGGCCGGCGGCGGCATGGTCACCGTGAAAATGAATGGGCAAAAGCAAGTGCTGGATGTGAAGATCGAGCCGCAGGTTTTTGCGGACAAAGATCAGGAGATGCTGCAAGACCTGGTGCGCGCTGCAGTGAATGAAGCTTCTCGCCGCGTGGACGAAGAACTCGCGAATCAGATGAAAAGCCTCGCCGGAAATATTCCCGGAATCCCCGGACTCAAGATTCCGGGTTTCTAACCCCTCTCGCCACAAATTCAAGGCGTTCTTTCTTCTTCTTTGGCTAGAGCTCATGCGCTAGAATCGCGGCCGTGTCTGCCCCTCAATTGATTGCACAATTTATGGAAGACGCCGGGGCTCCAGGCGCACTCGGCGAGTGATGCTCCTCCTTCTCCCCGTTCTCTCATTCATTTTGTTTTATGCCATCCTGCGCGCAAAGCAAACGGAATGGCGCGCGGCGATTCTGGGCGCGGCGGTTTTCTGGGGCACGGCCGTCGTCGTGCTCACAGAGGGTCTCGGCATTCCCCGCCTGATTTCGCGTGGGCCTCTCGCGATGACCTGGCTACTCGTTTGCGCGATTTCTCTCTTCAATCTACGCAAACTCCGCGGGCCTGTGCCGTCCGCTGCGAACTCCCCCGAACCAGCTCCGGAAAAACTGGATGGAGCTAGCAAAGCTTTTCTTTCCATCGCAGTGGTTTACTTGCTGTTGGTTGGCGCAATCGCGGTGATTGCGGCGCCGAGCGTATGGGACGCGATGGAATATCACCTGCCGCGCGCGATGCTGTGGATGAGCCATCATTCCGTGCGCTTTTATCCAACGCCGGATTTCAACCAGCTCGTGCTCGCGCCGTGGTCGGAATTCGCGATGATGCACACATACCTGATGTGGGGCAGCGATCGGTTTGTAAATTTTGTGCAATTCTTCAGCTTCGTAGGATGTGTCCTCGCAGCATCCCTGATTGCAAAAAAACTGGGCGCAGGACTGCGAGGCCAAGTCCTTGCCGCCGTCGCTAGCGCGACGATCCCCGAAGGGCTGCTCGAAGCTTCCGGACCGATGAATACATACGTCGTCGCATTTTGGATCGCGGTCACGGTGTATTTTCTTCTGGAATGGAATTCCAACCCAACCTGGACAAACACAAGTTGTATTGGATTGTCGGCGGGACTGGCGATTTTGACGAAAGGAACCGCGTACAGCTGCTTGCCATTTCTTGTTGTGGGTTGCTGGTGGCTGGCCCCGCGTGAACGCAAAATTCTGTTTGTAAAACGCAGTCCGGCGATTTTGGCGCTGCTTCTGGCTGTCAACCTTGGACAATTCGCCAGAAACGTTGAGCTGACGAAATCGCCGCTCGGCCTGCCGACGCCGATCAGCTATCCGCGCCTTGAAGTCCGCATCGCACATGTAACTCCGCAGCGCACGGCGGCAAATTTGCTGCGTAATTTATCGCTGCATGCCGGTTCTCCCAGCGACGCGCTCAACGGGCGAATCGAGGGGGTGTTTCGCGCGGCAATGCGCGGAATTGGCGCGGACCCCGACGACCCCGAAGCGATTTGGGTCCAGGATCGCTTTCACATCAACAAAATGACACTCAACGAGATTGTCGCGGGAGATCCCATTCACCTGGCCCTGATTCTCCTGGCCATCGCCGGATTGGTCTGGGCTCGCGCAAGAGGATGGAAAGACCCGGCGCTCGCCTATGCGGCGGGATTGTGCTCGGCATATGTCTTGTTCAGCGCGCTGTTGCGCTGGCAAATGTGGTCCAGCCGTTATCAGCTGCCTTTTTTTGTGCTGGGTGCCGCTCTAATCGGCGTGACCTTTGAAAAATACCTTTCCCGGAAAATAGGATTCTTCATCAGCGGAATTCTGCTTCTGGTCGCGGCGCCGTTTGTCCTTCTGAATCGCGCACGGTCTCTGGTTCCGTGGAGCCGCGTGGAAACTGTTTATCATTCTCGGAACAGACTGTATTTCAACGATCAACACGCGGAGGCGGCGGACATCAACATCGCCGCTGCTGGAGCAGTGAACCGTTCTTCTTGCGAGCGCGTTGCTTTTGATTCTTACGTCAAAAACCCGAGCGTCGGGCACAGCTCGAGATCGTTTTTTGTGTATCCGCTTCTGGCGATGATCCATGCGGATGGAAAAGGCCGCACAGCGGAGTATACCGGCGTGGAAAATCCGACGACGAGGTACGAGACTCCACCTACCCAGCCGTGCGCTGTGATTTGTTTAGATTGTGCAAACGTACCGGAAAAATGGGCCGCGTATCGCGACATCGGTGGGCGGGCCAGCGTTTTTGGCTATATCGTGATTTTCAGCGCAGAAGGGCAAATCCAAAATGACGGACTGCCCGTTGTCGCGCCGACGTCGCCGCGTTAATTTGCGGCGCTTCTGCCCGCGCTTCTCAATTCCCTTCCAACGTTCCTTGCGGAGCGTTGATGTTGATGGTGTCGAGAATTCTTTCGAGTTTTTGGAGGACGGACTGGTTGTTCACTTTTTTGACGCCGTCCATGGCGCCGTAGCCTGCGGTGGCGAGGCCGTAGCCAATTTCGTAGCAAGACTCTTCGGTGTAACCGTGGAAGTACGTTCCGGAATATTGGTGCATGCTGGCGGCGGCACTTTCCCTCCGGCCGCGAAATTCGACGCCATCGATCTTGCGGGTGAGCCACGGCCTTGCGTCGCCTTCAACGGAAGTGAATTCCACGCACTGCGCTTCGGTGACGTTGGGAAGAACGCTGACGGTCAAGAACGCGTTCACGAAATCCGTGCCGGGATGCGCGCCGCGCGGGACTTCAATTGTGGCGAGGCGAACGCCGCCGGGCGTGGAAAATTCCATGGGAATTTTCCCGAGATAGCCGAGGCCGCGATCCATGTCCGGCAGATCACCTTCGTGAAGATCGTAATTTTTCGGAAAGTCAAAGGAGACTCCATAAACATCATCGTCGAAATGACGGGAAGTCTCATGTTTCTGTTCGCGCATTTCGATGGTGAGCTTTCTGCCGGAGAGCACAGGCGCGTGAACCTCAATTGCCGGATGCCCGAGCGCGGCAACTTTGGCCGCTGACTTTGAGGTGGGCTGGCCCGGAGCATGGTCTGCCTGCACGATTCTGGATCGCGAGCAGCCGGCAGTTGCGATCATGATGGCGGCGAGGTAGAGCAGCAACATCAGGACACCGTAGCGAAGCTCCTTTTTGTCAATTTCGCGCTTCCAGTCCAGTTTTTGGCGATGCATAAACGGCTCCTTGGCTTCTAGACAGGGGGAGCAAAGACCTAGCCAATCGCTATCTGGCTGCAAAGGCGGCGTTTGTCTATGAAACCGGGAGCCGATTGTGTGGATGCGGGCGCACACTGTGTTTCGGTTGTGACAAGTGCGAGGGCTTGCCCCCACCCCGATTGTCTTGCTGCAAGAGTGCGGAATCTATAGACAACAAACGAGTTAGTTTGCGCACAACGGCAAAAGAGTGATGCAAGAGTGCGCAAGTCTCTGAAAACAGGACACTTCACTTTTGCTGTTATAAGACGAAAAAAGTGAGGAGGGTCGGCTGCACTTGTACTTGAGAGCACTATGCCGAATTCGATAGATAACTTCAAGGGAAATATGCGCCCTGCGTCAGATTGTTGAACCAGTGAGCACTTCGATTGCAGAGCCGTCTGCGATTTGTGCGGAATCCGGCGGACGAGAAAGAACGGCGCCGAATTCGGCGCCATGGAGTCGGGAGGCGTCGCCTTCAAACCGCGCTTCGGAAGCGTGCCGGACACTCCACGGGAGATGAGTGACGCGGTATTCGATGGTGCGACCACACTTTTGGCGCGAATATCCCCAGTAATGCTCGGTGATGTATTGCTCGAGGCTGCCTTTAACGGGCATTTTCCCCACCTCGGATGCGCGAGCGTGAATGCGCGACCATGCCCCGTTGTGCTTCCAGGAATATTCAGCGTCGATTCCGGCTTCGCTGATGGAGATTTTGTGGCTCATTGGGAGAGAGACGTAATTCTCGCCGTAAATGAGGCGCGCGGTCAGCGCAATCGCGGACTTCGGGACGATCTCTTTTATGAACACGACGCCGCGGCGGAGTTCGCCGTCACTTTCACGACGAACATAGAAGCGAAGATTTGCCTCTTCAAATTGCGAGTGGAACGGCACGGTGACCTTGCCCCAGAGTTTTGTCTCGCAAAAGCGAAAGCCGACGAGGCTGACGTAGGTTTTGCCACCGAAGGAATCCAGCGCGGTTCCTGAAGGCACGAACGGGCGTAATAACTCCGGTTCAACGGCGTAGTTGAGAAAAACGAGATTGCGCCACTTCGCGGAAAGAAAGACTTTGGAGGAATCGGTCATAGCGAGTCTGACTCTATTTTAGCCGTGTGCTAATGAACTCTGAGCAGCGATTGTGAGTCCGGAACGTTTGAAAAGGCTGAAAACGGTTCAACGTTCGATCGTTTCGACGAAGATTTGCGCCGCAGCGCGCGGGTATGCTACACACAGTACATGCCTGATTTCGCCGCCCCTGTTGAACGACTGATTGATGAATTAAAACATCTTCCCGGAATTGGCCAGAAGACCGCGCAACGGCTGGCTTTTTACATACTGCGTGCGGCGCCGGAAGATGCGCTGGGGTTGGCGGACGCGATTCGCGATGCGAAAGAGAAAATCCGTGAGTGCTCGGTGTGCAGCAACATCACCGACAACGATCCCTGCTTTTACTGCACAGGCGCGAACCGGAATAAGCACCTGATTTGCGTGGTGGAAGAAGCGCACAACATCATGGCGATTGAGAAGACGCGGACATTCGCCGGAATGTACCACGTGCTGGGTGGGTCGCTTTCCCCGCTGCAGGGCAGAGGGCCGGAGCAACTGCGAATCAAATCGTTGATTGAGCGGCTCAAGGGCGGGGGCGTTGAGGAGATTATTATCGCGACGAATCCGACGGCGGAAGGCGAAGCGACGGCGGTCTATCTATCGAAATTGCTAAAACCGCTTGGCGTGCGCGTGACGCGTATTGGCGTGGGAATTCCCGTTGGAGCGGACCTGGAATACGCGGATGAAATTACGATGCTGAAAGCGCTGGAAGGGCGGCGAGAGCTTTAGTCGAGAATTGGAGGCGGCTGATGGCCTGTCGAACCAGAGGGCTGTCTCAGAAGGCGGCCCCTACGACTTTGTGGCAGGTCAATGTTGATCGCTCTAGCGACATTTGATCTTCATCTGAGCGCCGGCAAGAGTGTGTACGCTACCAGGAGCGCGGACCGTCGATTAGATTGCTCGCATTGGAAGTCGCCTTCGTAAGAGCACAGGCAGATGCCTATGCTGCTGGACCCCACTAGAAAATTGGCGTGAATCGGTATAGAGTCCGAGTTCTGCGACGAATGTCCCCGCATGCGCAGCCAAGAGTGGCTGCGCTACCAAGGAGGTGCGCTATGGCCGATTTGGCGCACTACATGAGTCAGTACGATCACGAGCACCACTCAGGGTGGAACAAGCTTTTGCACAGCATTGGCATCCCGATGATTTTTGCCGGAATTGCTCTGCTGGTGCTTCGGCACTGGGGTTGGGGAGCGGGAAGCTTCGTGGGAGGCTGGGTACTATTATTCCTAGGCCATCGCATCGAAGGCAACAAACCTGCGTTCTTTCAAGGTCCTATTTATCTCCTGGTTGGACCCATCTGGGTCGCAAAAGAAGCATGGACGTTCCTATTTCCCGGTGCAGCCCGGGGCGAGGCCAAGGAAGAGAAACACCAAGCCTCCTAAGCTAAACAAAACGATAAGGATAGAGTGCAGTCATTCGTACTCCGATGGATGATTTTGGCAACGATATTGCCGCTAATTCCTCTGAAATGGTTTCAGAGGGCATGACGAATACCAGTACTGAGTTGCGCAAACGGCGGAGCACACGCATCGTGCAAGCCGTTCCGCTGGTCGTCACCGGCGTTGACGCGCTCGGCAGGCCGTTCGTCGAACGGACGTCCAGCCTGATCATCAATTGCCACGGTTGCCGCTTCCAATCGAAGCACTACGTCCTGAAAAACATGTGGGTGAAGCTGGAGATACCTCACCCAGAGTCTGGCCAGGTGCCGCGAGCGGTACGGGGACGTGTGGCGTGGATTCAGCGTCCGCGAACTGTGCGCCAGCTTTTCCAGGTTGCGCTCGAGTTGGAGATTCCCGGCAACGTGTGGGGTATCGCATTTCCGCCGGAAGACTGGTTCGGGTTCGACCCGCAAGCGGAACGGCAGATCGGCGCTGACAAGCCGGTGGTTTTGTTGGAGGCTGAGCAAGACGCGGGACAGATTTCGGAACATGGGACGCCAGCAGTTGAGACCGAACTGCCGCCACCAGCCGTGGGCGTAGACAACGTGCGTCCTTTCCCCGCACCGACCAGCACGACGGATGCTTCGCTGCAACTAGCAAGGCAGCTGACGCGTCTCGTCGCCGAAGCAAAGCAGCAACTGCATTCGACGGCGCATGACATCGTTTCGCGAATGGAGGCGGCGGAGCAACGGGACGCTTTCGAACAATGGGAGCAAAAGTTTGCAGCGGCGCGCGCGGAAATCTCGATTGAAGCAGAACGCGCACTCTCACGGATTCAAAAAGAGATTGACGAACGGACGCGCGCGGCACACGCCGCGGCAGCCGAAGGATTGAAGAGCGATCTGCCGGGATGGGTTGCACCGAAACTGGAGCAGGTCACACACGACTTCACAGACCGAATTGCAGAGGCCGGCGCGGCGCAGATCGCGGAGCAGGACAAACACCTTGTGGAACTGAGCGAGCGGGTTGCGAGTCTGCTCCAGCAACTGGAAGAGACCGGAGAGCGGCTGACCCAGCGCGCCAACGAAACGGACGCGAAACTGGTGGAACGAGTTGAATCGGCGGCGCGAGCAATCGAAGAAGCGGCGAATCAGACAGAACAGCGGGCTGGAGCGCATCGCGAAAGCCTGCAAGCGGAAGCAGGCGCAGCGCGCGAACAAATCCATGCGTCCGTGGCGGACGCCAAGGCAGCGCTCGAAGAGCACGTGGAACAGCGGCTCGACGGAGCCCAAGCGCAGCTGCAAGGAACGACGGAGACCGCGGTAGCGGCGGCGCAGGAGCGGCTGGCGGCTACGCTCCAAGAACATTCCGACCGGCTGATTGCTCAGCTCCATGAGAGCGTGAGTGCGGAGTCGGCGCGACATAGCGAAGAACTTCGAGAAGCGGCTGCGCGAACGGCGGCGGAAGTCGAGCAACGGTTACAGCATGTGCGCGATGCCGCGCAAAGCGAAACCGGCAATCTGCAGGCAGTGGTCGAACGGGCGAATGCGGCGATTCAGGATCTCGATCAGTTTTTGCCGCGTGTGGCGAACCTGCAACAGCAAGCGTTCGGCGAATTTCAATCGCAATTGAATGACGCCCTGTCGCACCATCACGATGAATTGCAGAGACGAAGCGAATCGTTGCATGAAGATCTCACCTCGCGGATGAATCTATCGTTTGCGGCGGCGGCACACGATGCGCTGGCGCGCTTCGACGAAGAGATGCGCGTGGCAATCGAGCCGCACGTTGCGGCCACGACGGAAGCGATTCACCGGCTGGCGGGAGGGCGCTCGCTGCTGGATGCCGCGCTTACGATGCAGCAAGAGCGCATTCGCAATACGGCGGATGAAGCGTTTGCCGAATCGCTGGCGAGATTCCACGACAATCTGGGGACAGTGGAGCAACTTTTGCACGAATCCGCGCAGAAAATCACTTCGCAGAATTTAACGGAGCTCGAAGGCCGCGCCGTTGACGTTCGCCACCACGCCGTGGAAGAGATGCACAAGTCCGCGGAATGGTACGAGAAGAAAGTGCAAACGCAGATTGTGGGCCTGACCGAACGAGCGGTGGAGCACGCGGGCAATCAGTTGCGCGAAAAGGCAGGGGAAATCTCGGGCGTCTTCGCGACGGAACTGGATCATTCGAGCCGCAGCTTTGTGCAACACACGCAAACACAGATGGAAGAAGTGGTGCGTGACGCTTTTGACCGGGCGCGGGCGCTTTTCGCGGAGGCAGCCGATACGACATCGGCGGCATTTACGGACGAAATTCAGCGACACGGCCGCGAAGAACTAGCCGGATTTGGCGACGCGGTCCGCGAAACGGCGGGCGCTTCCTTCGCCCAGATCCAGGCGAGCCGCGCGGAAATCGCGCAGCAGACCACGGCTGAGCAAGAGGAGTTTCTGCAGCGCTTCCGCGGCGCATTGTCCGGCGCACTTGAAAGCGGAATCGGCGAAGCACGAGAAAAAGTGCAGGAGGGATTCGCGCCGCTGCTTGACTCCTGGAAACAGATGGCCGACGCGCACGAAGCGGAGATGCTGAAGCAACACATGGAACTCGGCAATCACGCCGCGGAACAATACCGCAACCGGCTCGAGAACGTTTCGAACTCGTGGATGGTCGCTACCGTAACGACGCTCGACAAACATGCGCGCGACGTCATGGCGAACATTGGCGCGGAAGCGGAAACGAAAATTCGCGAGACCTGCTCGCATGTATTCGAATCACTCGGCGATACGCTGAAAGAACGCTTGCGTCAGCTTGCCGACAATCCAAGCGCAAAAGCCAAGGACGCTCACGCCTGATCCAAAGACACTTCCGCGCATCGCCAGCACCTGCGCGCGAATCCCGGTATAATCAGCTTTCCATGGCCAATCGAGCTAATCTGCGCGTTTGGACGCGCGATTTTTCAGAAGCAACGATGATTGCGCAATTTGCGCGATTCCTGACGGCGGCGCCACTCTCCGAGGCGCGGCAATATTTTGACGAACTCACAGTGCAACCGATCGATCCAACAGAGCCGGCGGCCGCCGAATGGGATGTCCACGACGGCACGTACGGCGCTGCGGAAATTGCAGCGCTTGCGGCGCAACATCTGAACGCGGACAGCGCGTACATTGTTTATGCGAAGTGGGATCTCTGGACGTTTGACGTGGACAGGGTCACCTGGAAGCGCGGGCCGCAGCCGCTGATTCTGTCGTGCTACGGCACGGAATACGACAATGGCGTGGCGGCGAGCGAGGGCCATTTCGTGGCTGACCTAGGGTTTGAACACCTGTTTACCGGCCACGGAGGAATTCTCGCGCCAGCCGCGGCGACGAATCCATTCGACAATTCGGACCATCCGATCGAGAAAACGTTCCGAAGTTGGATGAGCGTGGAAGCGAATCGCAAGGTATATGCCGAAAAGACGAGGGAGAACATCCAACATCTGATGAATTGGGTGGAGTCGATTTCGCGGGCGTTGCCAGTAGAGCGCAGCGAATTGTGGAGCGAAGGCGAGGAAAATTTCGAAGCGCGGCTCGACGCGATTCTGGCTCTGCGCTAGCGCCTGTGTGCTGATTGGGACGCAGTCCTAGCAGGAAGAACGGGCAACCGCTAGAATTGTGGTCCTAGGCTTTGACTGGGCGGGACTGGAAGTTCCGCAGGTTATGGAAATGCTCTGCACAGCTCCAAAGGACGGAACCATCGGACGCGTGGTGGAAATTACCCTGGCGGCGAACAACCTCTGACAATGAAAACAATTACGCGCAAAACAGACGACAGCTACGTATGGAAGGGTTTGGCGGGCATCAGCGCGGGTGTGATAGTTGGAGCGCTGGCGTTAAGCGGAGCATCCATATTGGCTGTGGGTTGCGATTCGTCGCAGAGTTCGTCTTCGCAAACCGCCGCGAAACCCACCGAGCCAGCGATTCCAGATGACGTGCAGTCCGCGGCGGATGCTTTTCTGGGTAAAGAGACGACGGTGCTGGTCTTTGGCGATCTGGCAAAAAACGGGAATCGCCAACTGCTTGCGGCAAATGTGGTTCCAAAAACGCCGAAAAACACGCTCCCGGGCACGATTGTGACGCGGGCCGTGCTGGCCGAGGAGTCGGGTGGCAGTTGGCACGAACTGGTGCGCTGCGACGAGCATTTGAAGAACGAAAAGGGCTACCTGGGCGGCTCGCCGATCGATCCGGTCGCAGGCTGGCGCGTGCAATTCGAACAAAATGCGATTGAAGGCTTTCATCTCTACCTGACGCCCGTCAAAGGAAATGACGATCCGCACGTGCTGCCGCTCGCCGTGCGCTGGAACCCTGCCGTGAAGCGCTATCAGACGCTGGACCGCAACTACGAACACTTTCTGACCGAGGCCGCCTCTGTCGGCACCGCGAGGTCGCACCTTTAATGAGCGCAGCCGCCAAACCGGAAAAGCCGAGAAAAGACTTGAGCGGCTTGATGCCGTATTTGAAACGCTACAAGAGCGGCATCGTTATCGGTTTGGTCAGCGTCGTTGTCATGTCGATTCTGGGCACTGTAATTCCACTGGCAACAGGCGTGATCACGGATACGTTGCGCGGCGATCCGGTTCCTTTTCAACATGCGTCGGATGCCAAGCAGGTGGTGGAGCATCCGTTGAGTTCTCCCGCCCTGAGCCGCCTGATCCCGTATTACGCGCCTAGCAGCCGGCGGACGCTGGCGATCTACTGCCTCTTCATCGTGATCTGCGTGACGCTGAAGGGACTGCTTTCTTTCGGGGCGCGGTGGGTGCTCATCGGCGTTTCGCGCGACATTGAATTTGATATCCGCAACGATTTGCTGAAACGGCTGCTCCTCATGGAGCCGGAATTCTACGTTCGCAATCGGACCGGCGAGCTGATGTCTCGCGCCACAAACGATTTGAACGCGGTTCGCATGGTGCTCGGACCGGGAATCATGTACAGCGCGACGACGATCGTGACGATGGTTCTGGCCATCGCGATCATGATCACGCTGTCCCCAACCCTAACAATTTGGGTTTTGCTGCCGGCGCCTGTTGTCGCCGTGGCAGTTTGGTTTTTTGGCAAAACGATTCACGATCTTTACGAAAAAATCCAGGCAGCTCTGGCGACGCTGACGGCAAGAGTGCAGGAGAACCTTTCCGGCGTCCGTATTATTCGTGCTTACGCGCAGGAAGAAGCAGAGATTCGCGGCTTTGACGAACCGAACCTGGAATACGTTTCGCGCAACATCAAGCTTATTCGTACGTGGAGCATGTTCATGCCGTCGTTAACGGCGCTGATCGGGACAACTTTCCTGATTGTCTTGTGGCAAGGCGGCCATCAACTCCTCCGGGGGCAGATCTCGCTGGGAGCGCTGATTGCGTTCAACGGGTTTTTGGCGCAGCTTGTATGGCCGATGATTGCGCTCGGCTGGGTGACGAACATTTTCCAGCGCGGCGCCGCGTCGATGGGCCGGCTCAATTACATCCTTACGGCGCAGCCGAGCATCGACGATCGCTCGGCGAAGGTTCCAGCAAATGTGATGCCACAAGGCGAAATCGAATTCCGCAATCTCACTTTTACGTATCCGACAAACGTTACGGGCAGCGCCAACGGCAAAGCTTCGACGAATGGAAACGGCAAACAAGCGGTTTTGCGGGATATTAATTTGAATGTGCCGGCAGGTTCAACGCTGGCGATTGTTGGCCCAACCGGCAGCGGCAAGACCACGCTGGCCGCACTCGTAGCGCGGTTGTGGGAAGCACCGGACGGCGCCGTGCTGCTCGATGGCAAGCCGCTGCGCGAGTGGCCGCTTTCGACGCTGCGCCGAGCGATTGGCTTTGTTCCGCAGGATACCTATTTATTTGGCGAGACCGTGGGCGGCAATATTGGCTTCGGGCTTTCGGAAGTGGATGACGCGCGCTTGCGCGAAGCCGCGGAAATCGCGAATCTCGATGGTGACGTACAAGAGTTCACGGAAAAATACGAAACGATGGTCGGCGAACGCGGCATTACGCTTTCCGGCGGGCAGAAGCAGCGCACTGCGATTGCTCGCGCCGTGGCGCGCGACCCGCGCATTCTGATTCTGGACGATTCCCTCTCCAGCGTGGATACGCAGACCGAAGAGCGAATTCTGCAGCGGTTGCGAGGCGTGATGGACGGCCGCACCACAATCCTTATTTCGCACCGGACTTCTACCGTGAAGGATGCTGATCAGATCGTCGTCCTGGTGGATGGCGGCATCGCCGAATGCGGAACGCACGATGAACTGCTTTCACGCGGCGGGTATTACGCCGATTTGTACCAGAAGCAGCTTTTGGAAGAAGAACTCGAGCGGGCATGAGCAATATGCACGAAGAAGAGGCACTCGGCAAAGCGTACGATTCGCACTTGATGCGGCGGCTGCTGGCGTACATGAAGCCGTACCGCTGGAGTGTGGTCATTGCGCTAGGAATGGTTGCGATCGTCACGCCGCTGGAGTTGGCACCGCCGTGGTTTTTCCAGCATGCTATCGATTCATACTTCGTGCCTGCGCTGAATAAAACGATTCCTGAGATCGCGGGATGGCGGGGAATTGGTTGGCTGTCCCTTATTTTCCTATTGGTGCTGGCCGCGGATTTTCTTGCTCAATATCTGCAGATACGCATCATGCAGCGTGTTGGGCAAACGACAATGTACGACATGCGCAAAGGAATTTTTGCGCACCTGCAACGGCTGCCGATGACCTATTTCGACCGGAATCCCGTGGGACGTCTCGTCACGCGGGTGACGACGGACGTTGATGCGCTGAACGACCTTTTCGCGGCAGGCGTCGTGACGATGATCAACGATTTCTTTCTGCTTGCGGTGCTCGCGGCGCTGTTAATCGCCAAGGACTGGCGACTTGGGCTGGATACACTGGCAATTTTGCCGGGCATTCTCGTCGTCACGATGATTTTCCGGAAGTATGTGCGCGATGCTAATCGCCGGATCCGGACTGCCATCGCGCGAATTAATGCGTTTCTACAGGAATACATCGCGGGAATGAGCGTCGTGCAACTCTTCAACCGGGAGCAGAAAGCTCTGTCCGAGTTTGAAAAGCGGAATCGCGACAACATGCTTGCTTGGCGCGATGCAATTCTCGCGTACGCGCTTTTCTATCCGGCAGTCGAATTCCTAAGCTTCGCGACGATCGCTCTCATTTTTTGGGCGGGAGGCGTTCGCATTCTAGGTGGCGGCTTGACGCTCGGTGTTCTGACGGCATTCACGATGTACGCACAGCGATTCTTCCGGCCGATTCAGGATCTCAGCGAAAAATTCAACATTCTCCAGTCGGCGATGGCCGCGAGCGAGCGCATTTTCAAGCTGCTCGATGAACCGGTGACAATCGAGACATCGGTTGAAGCAGTTCGCATGGACAATCCGCGCGGGGAAATCGAATTTCGCAATGTCTGGTTCAGCTACAAAATCAGCGGCGAGCCGTCCGAAGAAGACTGGGTCCTGCGCGATGTTTCGTTCCGCATGTCGCCGGGCCAGACGTTTGCCATCGTCGGCCACACGGGCGCCGGGAAAACCACTCTCATTTCGCTGCTGCTTCGTTTTTACGACGTACAGCGCGGCCAAATCCTGCTGGATGGAAAAGATATCCGAACGCTTAATTTGCAGGATCTGCGGCGCTATTTCGGCATCGTGCTACAGGATCCTTTTCTCTTTACCGGCACGATTGAAACCAACATTCGTCTGGGAACACCCGGCATCGGCCGCGAAGAGGTGCAACACGCGCTGCACGAAGTCGGCCTCGCCGATTTTATTCATTCGCTCCAGGACGGCGTGAATACTTCCGTCAACGAGCGTGGGTCGACTCTCTCTGTCGGCCAGCGCCAGCTCATTAATTTCGCGCGTGCCCTAGCGCACAATCCACGCTTTCTGATTCTGGATGAAGCGACTTCGAGCGTGGATACGAAAACCGAGTTGCTCATTCGCGAAGCGCTCGACCGGTTGCTCACGGGCCGCACTGCGCTCGTCATCGCGCATCGGCTGAGCACGATTCAACATGCGGACAGCATTCTCGTTTTCCACAAGGGCAAATTGCGCGAACAGGGCGCGCACCAGGAACTTTTGGCTGAGCGCGGAATTTATTACCGGCTTTACCAGCTGCAGTACAAAGAGCAGGAAGTCCACATTCCCGGAGCTACTCACACGGCCGGACCGCTTTCTGCTCTTCCTACGCCACAACCGGCGAGCGACTAAATTTCTTCTCCCTTTATGCCGCCAACGCAAATCCTGCTTTCCGCCGGCGAAGCAAGCGGCGACATGTATGCCGCGTGTCTGGCTGCCGAGCTCAAGAAGCGCGCGGACGTCGCTATTTTCGGAATGGGCGGCGCACAAATGCGTGCGGCGGGCGTTGAGACGACGACCGATTATTCGGAAGTCGCGGTTCTCGGCATTACCGAGATTCTGAAGCATTTGCCGCAATTGCGCCGCGCGATGCGCAACCTCGTGGGCGAGACGCGGTCTCGCAAGCCTGCGCTCGCGATTCTTACGGATTTTCCCGGTTTTCATCTCCGGCTGGCCCGCAAGTTGAAACCGTTGGGCGTCAAGAACGTCTATTACATCTGCCCGCAGTTCTGGGCGTGGCGCCCGTGGCGGGCAAATCTGGTGCGCCGCCGGTTTGCGCTGGCGCTTTGCATCTTTCCGTTTGAGGAAAAATTCTTTGCTGACGCAGGTGTGCCGGTCAAGTTCATCGGCCACCCGCTCGTTGGCCAGGTACGCGCGACGCTCTCGCGCCAGGAATTCGCGAGCAAGCACGGGCTGCGTGAATCGTGCAGGACCATCACCATCTTGCCGGGTAGCCGGTCCGGGGAGATTGCGCGCCACTTGCCGACTCTGGTCGAATCGTGCCGCGAACTCGAACGCCAACATCCCGGCCAGTACAATTTCGTGATGGCGCTCGCGGCTGAGACGAACCTCGGCGAGATTCGAGCGATGATGGGTGCGTTGCCGAGCCTTGCCGTGGTGCAAGGTGACACCTACAATGCGCTAGCGGCTGCCGATGCTGCCATCATTTGCAGCGGTACCGCGACGGTTGAAGCGGCGCTGCTCGACACTCCGATGGTGGTTGTGTACGAAGTTTCGAAACTGACGGCGCTGCTTGCCAAACCGCTGATTCGCACACGATTTTTTGGCATGGTGAATCTGATCGCAGAAAAAGAGGTCGCGCCGGAATTGATTCAGGAAAGGTTCACGCCGCACAACGTTGCGCTGGAAGTCCGCAATCTCCTAGAGCCGTCGCGAGCCGCCCAAGCTCATACCGATTTGGCGGAAGTTCGCCGCAGGCTTGGTCCGCCCGGGGCGGTTGAACGAGCAGCAGAGGCGATTCTTAGCCTTTTGCCTGGCGTGGCGAAGGCTTCTGGCAACGCTTCCTGAGGCGCTGCTATCCTATATAGAGTATTTGTGTGCGAAATTCTCGGGAAAGGCATCTGGTGGCCCAGTTGCGATATGCCGTCCGTTCTGCCGGTCTGCTAGCACTCGTAGCAGCCGTCTTATTTCTGCCGCTCGCCTCGCAGGCTCAGGTTCCGATACAAGCCAAGTCCGGGTTCCTTGCAGAGCATTACGATGTGTCGGCTACGCTCGATTCCGGCAGCCAGACCATCACAGCGACTGCGAAAGTTCGATTCCGAGCGGTAGACGCGTCAGGGATCGTGCGCGTCGAGCTTCATCCCAATCTGAACGTCAGTGACGTGAAATCGGAACAGGGTGCGTCTGTTAAATTCGAGCGCGAAGGCACAAGCCCGCTCGATCTTCGCGTACAGTTGCCTTCGAGCGTGCCTGCTAACACGAAGGTTACGCTCACATTTTTTTATACCGGCGTGCTAGCCAATGAAGAGAATAGCCCGCTGCCGGGCGTGCGGCTCGCATCCATCTACAAAGAGGGTGCGTATTTGCTGCTGCCCGCGCGCTGGTTTCCACTCACGGCATATCCCACGAATCGCTTCACCGGCACATTTCGATTCAACGTTCCCGACTCCTTTGCCATGGCTGGCACCGGAAAATCGCTAGCTCCGACGCCGCTAGCAGGGAAAGGCGCTGCCGAAGGTTCGCGCCTTCAGTACGTTTTTGAGTGCGCGCGTTCGGCCCCGAACGGAACATTCGTCGCCGGCAATCTTGAGCTGAATTCAAAACAGGCGGAAGGCGTGACGGTTTCCGTTTACGCGCCACGCGCCGCTTCGGCCAAAGTCGCCGACTTCGCCGGTGACGTCGCGCGCGGGGTCATCACCTTCAGCGATATGTTCGGCCCGCTACCAGACGCCAACATGACACTCGTTCAGATTCCGGATAACTCGCTGCGCGAATACGCAGGCCCTGGTGTGCTACTTCTGAGCCAGCGCGCTTGGGATCCGAAAATCAATGAACGAACGATTGCGCGGCTCGTGGCTTCACAATGGTGGGCGAATCAGGTTTTGCCGGCATCAACAGGGGATGAATGGATCAGCGACGGCCTCGCGCGTTATTCCGAAGCACTCTATGCCGAGCAGACCATCGGCAAAGAAGCTGGTCTGAAGGCCGTGGACGATTTTGCGGTTGGCGCATTGATGTATGACGACGCCGCACCTATCTCGCAGTCTGCGCGGCTCGTGCAGTATTCGAGCGACTATCGATCGGTGGTCATGAACAAAGGCGCGATGATCTTTCATATGTTGCGCGCACAACTCGGGGACGCAGCCTTCAAATCGTTGTTGCACGATTTCTATGTTCGCTTTGCGGAAAAGAACGCTTCCATTGCCGACTTCACCGCGCTAGCCGAGCAGTATGGCAACAAAGCCGCGAAGCCGGGGCAAACGCCGCCGAACCTGCGTGGATTCTTCGCGCAATGGCTCAATTCGACGGGCATCCCGGACTTTAAAATTGAATACGTGATTTACCGGACGCCGAAGGGCTTCCGGATCGTCGGGAAATTGTCGCAGCCGCTCGATACGTTCGCGATGCCGGTTGACCTTCGCATTGATACCGAAGGAAACCCCGAAACGAAAACGATTGAAGTGACTGGAACAGAAACTCCGTTTTCTGTCGAAACGTTTGGACGTCCGAAACCGGGCGGTGTGCGCGTGGATCCGGGCAATGTCATCTTGAAGGGCAACAATTCACTGCGCGCTCGAGCTGCCATCGCGCGCGGCGAAGAACTCGCCGAAACCGGGCACTACTACGACGCGATCAAGGAATACCAGCGCGCGCTGTCGATTCAGCCCGGCCGTCCGCTCGCCAATTTCCGCATGGGCGAGGCGTTCTTTTATCAGCGCAATTATCAGGCGGCGGCGAACGCTTTCCGGGAATCGCTGCAAGCTGTGCCGGAGCCTTCCGAAAAATGGACCGAGGTCTGGGCGCACATCTACCTTGGAATGGTTTTCGATGCGCTCGGACAACGCGAGCGCGCCGTCAACGAATATAGCCGAGCCAAACAGACGAACGACAATACCGGCGGCGCGCAGGACGCCGCAGATCGATATCTGAAGAAGGCTTATAGCGACAGTCCGCAAAACCTAGACGCAGGCGGAGCGACGGACAAAAAAGGCAACGAGGCAAAACCTGCCGATCCACCGGCGGACGATCGCCCCAAGCTGAAGAAGCCCAACTAAAAAAAACGCGGCTCCTTTGCCGGAGCCGCGTCGTTTTTTCTTTCTTCTTTTTCGCTTAGCGCAAACCGCCAGCGATGACCAGTGTTTCACCAGTGATCCAGGCTGAGTCTCCCGAAGCAAAGAACACTGCCGCCGGCGCGATATCTTCCGGCTGTCCAACGCGGCCAAGCGGAGTCCGCTTTTCGATGTCCTTCTGGAAATCGGTGCCCTCGAATCCCGCCGTCTTGACGCCTTCCGTGATCACCATACCGGGGTTGATCGAATTCACGCGGATCTTGCGTGGTCCGAGTTCGGCCGAAAGGGAGCGCGTAATCGCGTCCACCGCACCCTTGGTGCCGCTGTAGGCCGACGCATTTGGAATCGAAGCCTGACTAACCAGCGAGCTGATGTTGACGATGCTTCCACCATCCTTGCCGAAGTATTTCGCTGCTTCACGCGAGGCAGAAAGCAAACCAAGAACATTAGTGTCGTAGAGTTTGCGGTAGTGTTCGGTAGTCACAGTTTCAATCGGAGAGAACTCGTAAACGCCGGCGTTGTTTACTAACACATCCAATCGCCCGTACGATTTCTTCGTTTCGGCGAGCACCCTTTCAATATCCGCTTGTTTGGCGACATCTCCCTGCACCGCGAACGCCTTGCCGCCCTTCTTCGTAATTTCTCCGACCACGCGATCCGCGCCTTCTTTGCTCGATGCGTAGTTCACAACCACCGACGCCCCTTCGGCCGCCAGTTGCTTCGCAATTTCCGCGCCAATTCCCTTCGACGCGCCTGTTACCACCGCGACCTTTCCTTCGAGTTTCTTTGCCATGTCAGCCCCCTTTGTAACCTTCCGTTAATTTTTGTACCAATCGGTATGAAACACCTGATATGATGCGCGGATATGGGAAAGGTTATACGAGTTAAGAAAAAACCTCTCCCGCCGGGACGCCCGAAAGCCTTTGACCCGGAACAGGCCTTGCACACCGCCTTGCGCGTGTTTTGGGAAAAAGGTTACGAAGGTACTTCTCTTGCCGACCTTACGGCGGCCATGGGCATCAATAAGCCGAGCCTGTACGCAACGTTTGGCGACAAGGCGGCGCTTTTCCGCAAAGTGGTCGACCACTACATGCGGCAGCAATCTGGTCTTTGGAACGACGCGTTCCATCTTCCCACAGCCAAAGGCTCGATCGCGCGCATCCTAACCTCGGTTGCCGACGCGTTAACGAACGGCAAGAATCCTCACGGCTGCCTCCTTGTTCAGGCAGCGCTCTCCTGCGGGGAGGATGCGGATTGCATCAAGGAAGAGCTTGCAGCTAAACGCGCAGAGAGTGGGACACTGATGCGGACGCGGCTCTTGCGTGCGCAGGCCGAGGGCGAAATTCCGCGGAATGTCGACGTTGCGGCTCTTTCTCGATTCTTCAGCACCATTCTGCGCGGAATGAGCGTGGAAGCTTCCGGTGGCGCGACGCGCGCGCAGCTGCAAACTGTAATTGATTTGGCGATGAAAGCCTGGCCCGATTCGGCGAGGCAAACGACGGCGTTACCAGCCGAAGTTTGAAAAGTCCGTTTTCGTCATGTACGTCGAATCCACTTTTTCGACGATTTTGCCGTTCGCCTCGGATTTGTCGCGAACTTCCACCCACTCGGGGTCGGCTTGGAACGCTTTCCAACTTGCCGACGCAGCCTCGCGGCTTGCGTGCGCCAGCACGTAAATCAGCGTGTTCGATTTCGCCGGCTCATCCAGCGGCGTCCAGTACGCAAGATTCTTCATGCCGTGGCGCTCGAAGAGCTTTGTCGTGTGCTCGCGGAAGCGCTTCAGCAGGTCCGGCAGCTTGCCTTCGAAACAATGGTAGATGCGCAGTTCGTAGACCGTCGTTGCAGGAAGGTCAGCGGAAGCATGGGCCCCCGGAGCGGCCCATGCGGTAGCCGGCAGCAAACCCGCCGCCGGGAGTGTTTGCAAAAGTGTTCGTCGGTTCATGGGCCGGATTCTATCAGATTCCGGCGGCCGTGGATTTCGCAAGTGGCGGCGCCGGGAAAATCGGCTGAACGCGCGGTTCAATGGTGCAACTCTTGACCAAGCCATCCGGCTCCACGAGATTCTTTGGCTCGTAGTCATTGTGTAAATTCAATTTGTCGAGCACCGACTGATGAAGCACCGAGTTCGGGGGTATCTCCCGCCGGGCGCCAACCGGAATCCGCCATTTAGGGCCCTGGGTTTGCTGGTCGTAATACTTGTGCGGCAGGAATTCTGCGATCCACCACGGTGCCGTCAGCGAGTTATGCAATTGCCCACCTGGATCGGGTGGCACGCGGCCGGAAGTTATTGGGTTGCCAAGCATTGCCTGCGCTTTATTTGAATCGAACTTCAGTCCGCAGTTCATCGCTTCGTTCATCATCCACTCGAGCGTTATCTTCGAAAGACCGCTTTCGCTTTCGGCATAAGATCCTCCAACGTCCGAGTGCACTCCCGCAAACCACACTTGTTTTACCGACTGTCCATCCAATGCCGGGCCCCAAACATTTTTTTGAAAGAAGCATCTGCGCTCGTCGATCGAAATCGCGTGGCGCCCGTAGCGCATGTCCGGATTTTGCGCCGTGTACGGCAGGCGGACCGGATTATAAATCCAGCCATACGAACTCACCGTATCCCATACGCCTACAAAATGCAGCACGCACGGCCGACTGATGCTCGTCTTGAATGCCGTTGCGGCGTCAAGTGTGTTCTTCATTCTCTGCGCGTCGCGTGTTCGCTTGGCATACATTTTCAGCAGGTAGGGGATCAGGCCTTCGTTGCCCGCAGGCAATACGCCGAACATGTGCATGACGCCCGCCAGCGCACGCACGGTATACGCGCCGCGGCTGAACCCGAACAAATATATGTCATCGCCGTCATCGTATGCGTCCATCAGAAAACGGTACGCGTCCCCCACGTTGTCGAGCAGTCCGCCTCCAAACGCCAGACCTTTGACGATGGACCACGCGCTGCTTATCTTATTGCGCGCCATGGGATTGCCCATCGTTCCGACACCGGGATGGTAGTAACCGACCTGCGCGTTCCCGCTGAAGTCCAGCGTGCTGTACAACTTCACGACATTCGAATCGCTGTCTGGATTCTCAAACCCATTTCCCGTACCGTCACAGCAAATCACTATGTTCTTGGACATGGGCGCTCCGGGCTGAGGATTACCTCACCGTGTCTAAAAGGGGATATGCGGGTATTGATGGCGCGACGCTTTTCGTTACGGCGCAAAGGACACTAAAAAGTCGGGAATTAGATCAAAACGCCAACCGGTTGAAAGTCGAAGCGAAGACGGCCCGCGACGGCTCATCGAACAGCACGAAATAGATTGTTTCGAGCGAAGTTTCTTTGGCTAGATGCTGTACAGCTTCCCGCAGCATAATCTCCGCACACTGATCCATCGGAAATCCCGCAACGCCAGTTCCGACGGCGGGAAATGCGATTGTCTTCAACTCTCGTTCCATCGCCAGTCGCAGCGCATGTGCCGTTGCTGTCTGCAACGTCTTGGCCGTCGTCCTGACTCCGCCAAGTCCCATGCTCGCCGCATGAATCACATAGCGCGCTTTCAAATTTCCCCCTCCGGTGATCGCCGCGAATCCAACCGGTATGCTGCCGACCTCGTTGCATTCCTTCTGAATGGACTCGCCTCCTTTGCGTGCAATGGCGCCGGCAACGCCGGCTCCCAGCAGCAAATCGTTGTTCGCCGCGTTGACGATTGCGTCCACGGCCATTTCAGTGATGTCGCCCTGCTGGATTACAATTCGTTCGCGAATCGATTTTTCCGGTTTCACGCGCGCAGAGTCTCACAGGACTACTCGACGCGCAAGTGCGCGCGTCACGCGCGTACAAAAATCTTGTAGCGATAGGTGACGACACGCTCCTCGCCGGCCTTGAGTGGAATCTCCCACGCGAGCCGTGACAGAGGATTATCCGTTTGGATTGCTTCCCCTAACTTCACGGCGGTTCCGCCATCTGTTTGCGTTTCTACTTCGCCGCGCAGGGTCTTGCCCACGTCCACGCGTACTTCCCTCGACTTGTAATTCTTGAGCTTCAGCTTGCCCTCCACTGTGACGAGGTCGAGTTCATATCCATGCCGCCGTTGCACGTTCTGCTGCCGCGCCACTTCCCTCTCTTCGTGGCCGGAGCGGATGTCCGTCGCAATCGTAATCTTCAAGTTGGACGTCGCGTTCTTCGGCGTATACGGGAGCGTGTCCTGCGAAACGGGCTTTGTTCCGGAAATCACCATTGTCGGCGCGCTGGTCCAGGGAAACTTAGTATTGTTCTTCAGGCGGATGGAATGCCAGATGCTGTTGCGGACCGCCGCATCCTGCGTGTTCGGATAGTTCTGCATCGGATTTCCGTAAGCGTCCACGCGCTGCGGGTCCGTCACTTCCCATTCATAAATGTGCTCATAATCGACGGCGGCAGAAAACACGTTGTATGTCGCGCGTTCTCCTTTGGACAAGGTGACGCCGGCTCTCGAATAAAGAAACAAGTCTTCTTCCGGAGCACCCGATAGTTCGGTCACCGTCTGCGCAAAAGATGGCTCGCTCTTCGCATCGAACTCCTTGAGTTCATTGGCTACCAGTTGTCCCGCGATCGCGTTCGAATACATGCGGTAATTCCCGGTATCCCGGCGTTCCGCGTCTTTCATAAATGAAAGCAGGTTCTGCTGCAGGCTCATGGGAGACGGTGTTTCCGAATAGACAAAATTTGGCACACCGACCACAAAGAAAACGTCCGCATTGTTCAAATCTTCAGCATCATCCATCACCACCGCTTGCATCGTGATTTGCGCGGTTTTGTCGTCGGTCAGCGAAATCATGTAAGACGGCGTCCATCCAAGCCCGTGTTCCAGGTAGCCCATCGTCAGACGAGTCTTGTCGCCGCCGCCCTTGATCTTGAATCGGAGCGCGGCCCGCTGCTGTTCGTATTTCTCCAGAAAATTTGTGTCGTCGGGAAGTATCGCGTTCGCAATCGAACCGATCGGAAGCGCCATCAGCTTCTTATCCACGCGCAAAAGTAAATATTGCGGCTTCGCAGAATGTACAACAGTGTCCGGTGCGCCTTCCGGATTCATTTCGCCATCGAGCGGTTCCCTTTCCCGCAGACCAACGATCTCGCCCGTGTACTCCTTCATGTTCATGCTGTAAGTGACCGTGACGGATTTTCCGACATTTGCTTGCAGCACTTCCGCAAGTGATTGTAGTTGCCGTTCGCCGGCAACGTTGTAGCGGTACGCGACCACTTCATCGAGTGAAGTGTTCATTTCGGCCGGCGCCAGCCACAGTGTCCCGAGGGTTGCATTTGGAATCGGCGTAATTCGCCCAGTACCGGACTGCAATTGCACTTCGCCTTGTCGCACCACAAACGCCAGTCCGTTTTTGAACGCGGCCACGGCGACTGTTTTGGGTAGTGGTTGCGGCAATGGCGGCCGCTCTGCGCCAGTGACTACGCCCGGTAAAGCGATCGAAACACACAAAATCCATGCCACTGCGCGAGAAAGCCACATGAAACGGCCTCCGGAGTTCAGAATTGGCCTGCGGGGATGCGTGCGCTGGCAATGTCCGCCGAGTGCTCGCTGCCTGGACTTAGAACGCGTGGATTCGTCTTTCTTGCAGGAACGAAATGCTATTTCTTCGGGGCGGCAGGCGAAGAATAATCGTAAACGCCTCGCCCGGTTTTGCGTCCAAGGCGGCCCTCCGCGACCAGCTTCTTGATCAATGGGTTTGCCCGGTACTTTTCGCCCAGCGTCGAGTGGAGATATTCCAAAATGCTCAGCCTCACATCGAGCCCGACCAAATCCACTAGCTCGAACGGCCCCATCGGATGGTTCAATCCCAATTTCAGCGCCTTATCGATATCTTCCGCGGACGCAATGCCCGCTTCGAGCATCGCAAAGGCCTCATTGCCGATTAGCGCATTCACGCGCGTCGTGATAAATCCAGGCGACTCCTTAACCACCACGACTTCTTTGCCCATGCGCCCGCCGACTTTGCGGCACACCGCAATCGTCTCGTCGGAAGTTTTCGGCGCTTTTACGATCTCGATCAATCTCATCTTCGGCACGGGATTGAAGAAATGCATCCCCACGCACAGTTCCGGCCGGTATGTCATCTCCGCCATTTCTGTGATCGAAAGTGAAGACGTGTTACTCGCCAGTACCGCTTTGGGCTTCGCGAACTTGTCGAATAGTGTGAACAGCTCCAGCTTGAGCTCCATCTCTTCGGGCACGGCCTCGATCAAGAAATCCGCCTCACGGCAGACGTTTTCGACGGACGAAGACGTTTCAATCCCTGCCAACGCCGCATCCTTCGTCGTTGCTTCCAGTTTCCCGCGCTGCACTCCCTCATCGAGCGACTCCTTTATCCACGCCATTCCCTTCGCGAGCGTTTCGGGCATCACGTCTTCCAGAATAGTTCGATAACCGCCCACCGCAGCCGCGTACGCTATGCCGCGCCCCATAGTTCCTGCGCCAATCACTCCAATTGTCTTCACTTCCATGCAGAGGTCTCCCCTTGCCGCGCAAATGATTCAACTTTTCTGTGGATTACTTTACTTCAGAAACCTGCGGTACGCCGCTTCGTCGAAGCCGAGCAAGAGCCGTCCACCGCGTGACAAGATCGGCCGCTTGATCAGGTTTGGATTCTTCGACATCAGAACGATCGCTTCGGCGCGCGACGGTGGCTTTTCCTCCATTTTCTTCTCGCGATAGAGCTCGTTCCGTGTATTCAAAAACAATTTGTAGTCTCGATCGCCAATCAAGCTCTCTATTTCTGCGACCGACAGCGGCGTTTTATCCAGGTCGCGCGATTCGATTTCCGCGCCGAATTCGAGCAAGAGACCTCTTGCTTTGCGGCAGGTCGTTCAAGTTGGCTTCTGAAAGAACAAGACTTTCGGCTTTGCCATCCCAGCGAGCAGTCCCGTCTGCGTCCCTAGATTCTACACAATGGCATTCCGACGAGAGAATGCGCCAATTTCAATATCGCGGCACTTTTGGATCAATCTCCGCCGACCACCGCTCAATCCCGCCCGCCAGCGATTGCGCCGACTCCACGCCTTGCTTGCGCAACCAGGCC
>DATLVG010000097.1:0-10120 GCA_035577625.1 Candidatus Dormiibacterota bacterium | reverse complement strand
ATGCCGGGATCTTTTGCGGCGGTCATTCCCTCTTTGTTGAAGTCGGCCATCATGCGGAGAAGGCCGTTGCGGCGCTGTTCGTGCGTGTAAGGCGGGATGAGTTTCAGGACGAGCTCCATTGCCGGGTCTTCTTTGAGGACGCCGGTGGGATTTCCCTTTTCGTCACGGACGATAATGCCTGCTTCCGGATCTTTTGTTTCGGCGGTGATTTTGGCGAGACGAATGGCGTACGAGTTCGCGACGCCATAGTGGCCGGTGGTGTGTTGGAGCCAGACGGGATTGTTGGGAGAGACGGCGTCAAGATCGCCGGCGGTTAGGTAACGCCGTTCGGCGAATTTGGCTTCATCCCAGCCGGCGCCCTGGATCCATTCGCCGGGCTTGAGGGTGGCGGCTTTTTTGCGGACGAGTTCGACAGTGTCTTTAATGCTGGTGACTTCGCTGAGAGTGACGTCGTAGAGGACGGAGGTTTCATCGAAGTGGCAATGGGTGTCGATCAGGCCGGGAGTCACGGTGAGGCCGTGGAGGTCGATGGTTTTGGCGGACTTTGGCGCGAGCTTGCGGATTTCGTCGTTGGCGCCGACAGCGGTGATTTTGCCGTCGTGAATGAGAAGAGCTTGAGCTATGGAATCGCGGGAATCGACGGTGATGATGTGGCCGTTGAGGAGGAGGAGGTCGGAGGATTGAGCGCCGCAAGGTGGAACGAGAGAGATGAGCAGGAAAGAAAAGAAGATGGTGAACGAAAAACGAGCGCGGCTGATCATGTAGGCTCCATCGGAGATACGAAAGCTGTCAGCAGAGCTTATAACGAACAAGCATGGAGGTGTACGTTCGGTCCATCGTTGGGCGCCGATTGCGAGCGAACTCGGAACTAGACGCTGGTGAAGAAAGAACCGGAAGGGTCGACGTAGCCGTAGGCCATGCGCGGCGTGTTGAAAGCGAAGGCAGGAGTGCCTTCGCGGTCGAGGAGAATGAGACCGCCAGTTCCGCGGCCGCGTTCTTTGAGGAGAAGGACGGATTCTTGAGCGGCATGGTCGGCGGCTTCTTTTGAGGTGGTGAGTTCGCGCGGAGGATAGCGTAGAAAATCGACAGCGGTTTTGGCCATGACGATTTTCATGATAGCTTCGCCGAGGCCGGTGCAAGAGACGCCGCCAGCGGTGACGTCGGCATAACAGCCGCAGCCGATGAGAGGAGAATCGCCGACGCGGCCAGGCAGTTTGCAGCAGGTGCCGCCGGTGGAAGTGGCGGCGAAGAGGCGGCCGTCTTTGTCGAGAGCTACAGCACCGACGGTTCCCTGTTCGTGGCCGCGATGGTGTTCGGCGGCGTGCTCATCTTTCGAACAGCGGAGATAGGCTTCCCATTCAGCTTCGCTGACTAGTTCTTCGGGCTTGCAGAGCTCGACACCTTTTTCTTTTGCGAATTTCTCGGCGCCCTCGGCGATGAGCATCATGTGCGGGCAGTGTTCGTAGATGGCACGGGCGGCACGAATAGGATTTTTGATGCGTTGAAGGCCAGCAGCGGCGCCGGAGCGGAGAGAAGCGCCGTCCATGACGATGGCGTCACATTCAACTTTGCCTTCGGCGTTGAGATGAGAGCCGAAGCCGGCGTCAAAGACAGGAGCGTTTTCGAGGACGACGATGGAGGCTTCGACGGCGTCGAGCGCGGAGCCGCCCGCACACAAAATTTTCCAGCCTTCGGCGAGGGCTTCGAGGCAGCCTTGTTTGCAAGCGTCGACGGCTTCATCGGGAATATCCCATGCGCCGCCATGAACGATTAGAGATGGCTTCATGGAAGGGAGAATCGCAGACAGACGCGGGGATTGTCCAGTTGCGCGCGAGTGAGGCGGATGGAATTTGGCTAGACGAGAAAATCGAGGAAGAAAAGGAGGAGACCGAGTGTGAGAAGAATGGCGCCGCGATTGATGCGACGGCGCGGAAGACGGCCGAGGCGGCGAAGGAAACCGGTCGGCGTCAGTTGTTTGAAGCGGGTTTCTTCGCGGAGGCCACCGGGATGGCCGGTGACCGCGTGGCGCGCGACCCGGCGGCGAATGGCGCCGATCTCATCGCGCATCCAGATAGGAACTTGCAGGCGGTTGTGCCAGAGGAGAATGGAGCCGGCCGCGAAGAGAGAATAGCCGAGGAGAGCGAGTAAACCGAGTGCGGAGCCTGTTCCCCACAACATGCGAGCCTCTCAGGCGGCGAACAAATAGCCAGAGTGAAACTGCTGAGTAAGACGCAGTTAGGCAGCGAAGGGTTACTCGTCTTCGTGGATGGTGACGAGCTTTACGACTTCAAAGGCTTTTCGTCCGGCTGGTGTGGCGACCTGAACTTCATCACCGACCTGACGATTGAGAAGAGCTTTGCCGATTGGCGAGGTCGTGGAGATATAGCCTTTTTCCGCGTCAACTTCCTCGCTGCTGACGAGCTTGTATTCGATTTTGATGTCTTTATCGGTGTCGAGAACAAGAATGCGGGAGCCGTATCCGGAGCGGTCTTTCGGAATGTTGGTGAGATTTAACATTCCAAGGTCGCCCATGCGCTTTTTGAGCTGGCCGATACGGGCATTGACGAAACCCTGGCGCTCCTTGGCGTACTTGTATTCGGCGTTTTCCGAGAGGTCGCCGTGGGCGCGAGCGACGGCGATTTCTTTGGGAAGCTCGACGTTGAGCTCGTGGTCGAGCCGATCAATTTCTTCCTGGAGTTTCTGCTTAATTTTCGCGAGCGGGTCAGGCATTGCCATCCACCAAAAAAGACTTGCGCGGGAAGGATGGTCCTTTTGGACGAACCGCTCCCGCGCAGAATGACATTATAGATGGGGCGGAATTGTGGCTACAAGGTCGGAATTAGGGCGGCAAACTGACCGCCTTCGAGCTTGCGTTATTGGACTTTGACGGTAAAGGTTTGGGAGGCAGAGTGGCCGGCGTCGTCGCTGGCGGTTAGCGTGTAAGTGGTTGTTTTAGATGGACTTACGTCGAGACAACGAGAATAAGAAGGCCATACTGGGCCGGCTGGAGGGTCGAGCGTGACCTTTTTCGCGTTGGCGACGCCATAACAAAGTTGAGCGGACTGGCCGCGACGAATCTGGGAATTGCCGTAAAAAGATTGAATGGCGAGTTCGGAGCCGCCCATTTGCTCGACTGTTTTTTGGTCCTGCTCGTGTTGTTTTTGCGCGGCGGCGTCGCGAGCCCGCTGTTCGATCTGGCGATTTTCGTTCCAGCGGGAAAAAACAATCCAGCCAACATAGATGGCGACGATGAAGAGAATAGTGCCACTGTAAACGAACGGATTTTTCCAGATGGATTTTGCGACCGGCGGCGGCGCGGCATTCATGAACGCTACTCCGATTTGGCCGGGGGATTCATGGTGCGGCCGATATCCCGCCAGGCAATTAGATGAATTTGATTGTCGCGCAGTAGCTTTTGAAATTCAGCGCTGGAGAAAAAATCAAAATCACGCTGGCGCCATTCCGCGCCCCAGGTATCGCGTTCGCGAGTGGCGGCTTTCATTTCGGCGTCGGCATAAGCGAGATGGATGACGAATTCGGTGACGCCGGGCTCGAGATGGTTGAGGGCGTCCTTGTAGAAATCGTTCCATTTAGAAGGGGGCACGGTAGGGTCGATGGTGATGACGCGATCAATGACGACGTCGTTTGAACCTAGGCTCTTTTCGAGATAGGGAAAATCGGCGAACCAACTGCGCGGGATGAGCGTCGGGAGATTATTTTCGTGGGCGATGCGGAGAATGACTGCGAAGAGATCCTTGTTGGTTTGGAAGAGACGATTCTGGTGCGAATCGAGATGAGTGGGATTGACGCCCATGGAGCGCGCGCGGACGATTTGCGCGCGAAGTTCGGTTTCGACGTCGTTGGGATCGATGCGGGTTTCGGGCGACCAATCGTGATGAAGATAACCGTTGGCGTCCACGAGCGACGCGACTTTGTCGCGGGGAGCGACTGGACCCCAGCGGTAGTAGATGCGCTCGCTGGTAAGCGTTAGATGAAGGCCAAAATCGGCGGCGGGATGAGACTTCGCGTAGTCGGCGATTTCCGGAAACCAGGGGCATGGAACCATGATGCTGGCGGAATTGATACCGCCCGATTCGAGCGCTAGCGTGGAGGCAGCGTTGACGGAATGCGTTACGCCGAGGTCGTCGGCGTGGACGATGAGAAGTTTTGCGTCGCGCGGATAGCCGAGTTTTTCCTGGAGAGTTTTGGCCGGCACTTGCGCCGAGGAAACGTTCAGAAAAACGCCGCAGTAAAAGCTAAGGAAAAGAGCGATGTGTTTCATCAGGAAAAAACCTTTCGGAAGAGTTGAATCATGTCGGCAAAGGCGAGGTCGCTAGATTCAGGATCGAAACGAGGGCCTTCGTCGCGCATGAAAGCGTGCTCGGCGGGGTAGAGCTGGATGCGATGGTTGACGCCGGCGGCGCGTAGACCTTGTTCGACGGTGTCGCGGCCTTCTCCCGGGACGTGAGGGTCATGCGAACCGAAGATCATCAAAAGTTCGCCGCGGATTTTGAAGGCTTGCGCGAGAGAGCCGGCGTCGGCGTCTTTGCCGAGTTTTCCGTTGTGAATGCCAGTGCCGTAAAAGCAGACGGTAGCGCGGACGTCAGGTTGAAGGGCGGCGCGAAAGGCCAGGTGACCGCCGATGCAGAAGCCCATAGCGCCGACGTTTCCAGGCGTGACTTTCGGATGAGTTTTGAGCCAGTCGAGTGCGGCGCGGCAACTGGCGTCGAAATCGGAGATTGGAGTTTTCAAGGCGTCTTCGAGGCCGCGAGTGCGGCCAGCGTCATCGAAGGCAATGGCCGTGCCAGGCGGCTCGATGCGGTGATAGATCTCGGGTGCGGCGGCGACGAATCCGTAACCGGCGAGTCGGACGCACGCGCGAAGCATGGGGCCGGTGAGCTGGAAAATGTCCGAGTAGCATAGGATGGCGGGGAATTTGCCGGGGGCGTGGGGTGCAGCGACAAAGGTCCGCATGGGAGCGTGCGGGATGGGAATATTAATGTAGGAAGTTTCGACGACCATTGTTTTGTGTTTTGCTCGCGCAGTTGAGACTAAAACAAGACGGGAGAATTTAACAGCGGATGGCTTGGGGCGGATTGTGCATTGCTGCAAAAGCTACATGCGTCGCTGCTGCACTTGCGACGCGAGGCGTTCGCCGCAATGATGGAATACGCGATAAATCCCTCAAAAGCACGCAGCAAGTTCGAGAGTCGAGACAGGCATGGTCACCGAGAAAATAGAGAAATCCGCCGAGAGGCGAAAGATAGTTTTGCTGGCGCTGGCGCTCGCCGTTGCGACGATCGTGCTTTATTTGCCGGCGTTGCGAAACGGATTTGTGACTCTGGATGACCCGGATTATGTGACACAGAACGGCCACGTACAGCAGGGACTGACGGCGGCGAATGTGAAGTGGGCGTTTGGAACAGAGAATCCGGTTTCGAATTGGCACCCCCTGGCGTGGCTGTCACACATGCTGGACGTCAACTTATATGGCGGATGGGCGTTTGGGCACCACCTTACAAATGTATTGCTGCAGGCTGCGGACGTAGCGCTGTTGTTTCTACTGTTCGTGGCGATGACTGGCGAAGCGACGAAAAGCGCCGCGGTGGCATTGCTGTTCGCCGTGCATCCGATGAACGTGGAGGCTGTGGCCTGGGTGGCGGAACGAAAAACGGTACTCTGCATGCTTTTCTTTCTGGGCGCGAGCTGTGCGTATGTCTGGTACGCGAAAAAGCCGAGCGTTGGGCGATACGCGGTAGTTGTGGTGTTGTTTGCGCTGGGACTGCTATCCAAAGTGATGGCGGTAACCCTGCCGCTTGCGTTGCTGGTGATGGATTATTGGCCGCTTCGGAGGATGAGCGATAAGCCGGAGGGTGGGTTCAGCTGGAAAACAGCGTTGAAGCTCGGAGCTGAAAAATTGCCATTGCTGGCGATGTCGGCAGGCGCATCGTTTATGACGCTCTACCTTCATCACCGGGATCACACGCTGGCCAGCGGTTTTCCGATTAGCTGGAAGGTGAAGAATGGAACGTATTGCTATTTAGCGTATTTGGGCAAGTTTTTTTGGCCGGTGCGGCTGGGAGCGTTTTACCCGCACCCGGAGAATTCGCTGAGCTGGTGGATTGTGGGATTTTTGGCCATGGCGTTGATTGGCGTTTCGGCGGCAATATGGAAATTCCGGGAGCGCCGATATCTCGGAGCAGGATGGATTTGGTATTTAGCTACGCTGTTTCCAATGGTGGGCTATGTGCAGTCGGGCCGGCAAGGGATGGCCGACCGGTATATCTATATTCCGATGATCGGCGTGATCTTTGCGCTGGTATGGCTGATCGCGGATTGGGCGAAAGAGAAGAGCGCGAATCCACAAGTTTTGTCGCTGCTGCTGTTGTTGGCGGTTGCGCCTTGCGTGTATTTGACGGAGACACAGATCGGATATTGGCGCGACAGCTACACGCTTTTTTCGCATACGCTTGCCGTGACAACGCGCAACGGGATGATTGAAAACAGTTTTGGCAGCGTACTGTACGAGCGCGGAGACGTGGCTGGAGCAGAGCAACATTTCGAAGCGGCGGTGGAGTACACGCCGGATCTGGCGGTGGCGCATTACAACCTGGCAATAATCCGGCAGCGCGAGAACCGGGATGCCGATGCGGAACGCGAGTACAAGATTGCCTTGCAGCTTGCGAGCGATCCGAGGGAAGCGGCGCAGGCGCACAACAACCTTGGCGTGCTGTATACGTCGGAGCAGCAGTATCAGCAGGCGACCGCGGAATTTGGTGCGGCCATCAAGTTGAATCCGGCGGAGTACAACAGTTACATGGGCCGCGGGCGAATCGAGCTGCAGCAGTTTAGCTATGACGCTGCAATACGGGACTTTGCGCGCGCGGCGCAGATTTCCGAGACGCCAGAAGTGCTCTTCCGGTTGGGAAATGCCTTCGAATTGAAGGGGGAAAAGCAGAAGGCTGTGGCCGCTTACCTGGCAGCACTGCAGCTTGCGCCCGGATTTACGCAAGCGAAGACGAGGTTGGATGCGTTAGGCGCCGCCAAGGAGATTCCGCAATGATCGCGGCCGAGAGCGAAAATGCGGCGCCAGCCGCGTGGGGGCCGGACGCGCTGCGCGGCGTTCGCGAGGCGAGGCGGCTACAACAGGAAGGAATTACCGCCGGACGGGAGGAGTACGTCCGAAAGAATCGATATTTTTACGACCGGCTCAAACAAACGCTGCGCTACATCATCGAGCCGGGGAAGCGCGTCCTCGAATTGCGATGCGAAACCGGGCATTTGCTGGCGGCGACGGAGCCGGCGTATGGCGTGGGAGTGGAGATCAGCGATGCAATGGTGCGAGTCGCGCAGGAAAAAAATCCGACGCTGCATTTTGTGCGGAGCGAGTTGGAAGAGCTCGAACTGAATGAGACTTTTGACTACATCATTTTCAGTCACATTTTCGACACAGTAGACATTCTCCAGACGTTCGAACGGATTCGAAAGCACAGCAATCCAGATACGGAAGTCATCGTCGTGAATTACAACCAGGTGTGGGAGCCGGTGCTTGAGCTGGCGAGCAAGCTGGGATTGCGCACGCGCTTTGTGGAACCGAACTGGGTCAGCGAGAACGATGTTCGCGGATTTCTGAAATTGGCGGGGCTGCGGCCGGTTCGTAAGTACAGGCAAATATTGTTTCCAAAGTGGATTCCGCTCGTCTCGAATCTTGTGAATGGATTTCTGGCGCGACTGCCGGGCGTGCAGCGGCTGTGCATGATGCAAATCATGGTTGCACGGCCGATGCGGGCACCGCTTCGCGAGGAAGAAGTGACCGTGTCCGTGATCGTGCCCTGCCGGAACGAAGTGGGGAATGTGGAGCAGGCGGTAAATCGCGTGCCGAAGATGGGCAGGCATACGGAAATATTGTTCTGCGACGACAAATCCACGGACGGAACGCCGGATGAAGTGCGACGAATGCAAGACTTGCATCGGGACAAAGACATCCGCTTGATTGAAGGACCTGGGATTTGCAAAGCAGAGAACGTGTGGACGGGGTTCCGCGCGGCACGCGGCGACGTGCTGATGATTCTCGATGCAGACCTCACCGTGATGCCGGAAGAGCTGCCGATGTTTACCAGCGCGCTGACGAGCGGGCGCGGCGATTTCGTGAACGGGAGCCGGCTGGTCTATCCGATGCAGGAAAACGCGATGAAGTTTTCGAACATGATTGGGAACAAGTTTTTTGGGCTGGTGTTTTCGTTCTTGCTGGACCAGCGAATCAAGGACACGTTGTGCGGGACGAAAGTTCTTTGGAAAAGAGATTGGCAACGAATGGAGCGGAACCTGGGGAGCTGGGGCATCAAGGATTTGTGGGGCGATTACGAGCTTCTCTTCGGCGCGAGCAAACTAAATTTGGAAGTCGTAGAAGTGCCGGTCCATTACCAGGAACGAATTCACGGCCTGACAAAGATGACGAAGGTGTTTGCCAACGGCTGGCGCATGCTGAAGATCTGCTTTCGAGCGTGGTACCGTCTGGGGGGATAGGAAAACTTGGCGGTGGGGCTTTTTTGGGCGATTGCTGGCGCACCCACTGACGGCGTCGTTAGCACATAACCGTTTCGAAGGGCGATTTACGAAGAGTGATTGAGAAATAAACGGCTTGACAGGTCTGGCGAAATGAGCGAGTTTTTTCGCGCGTCGGAATGCGGAGGAAGTTCATGAAAACAGGAATAATGTGCGTTGCTTTGGCGGCAAGTCTGGCGATGCCGGTGCTGGCCGAAAAATCTGCGGAAATGGCGAAACCGATGGAAAAGAAAGTGTTTGGCACGACGGCAGACGGAAAGACCGCGGACCTTTACACGCTGAAAAACAAGAATGGGATGCAGGTGAGCATCACTAATTTCGGCGCGACGGTGGTTTCGATTGTGGTGCCGGACAAGGCTGGGAAGATGGCGGACGTAGCGCTGGGGTACGACGACCTGGCCGGATACGAATTGAACAAAAATTACCTGGGCGTTTTGGTTGGACGATACGGAAACCGGATTGCGCACGGGAAATTCAGTATTGACGGGACCGAGTACACGCTGGCGAAGAACAATGGGGACAACAGCCTGCATGGCGGGATCAAGGGCTTCAACAAGGCGATGTGGGAGGCGAAAGATGTCTCGAAGGGCGGCGAAGCAGCGGTCGAGATGAAATATGTGAGTAAGGACGGCGAAGAGGGATATCCGGGAAATTTGTCCGTGACGGTGGTTTACACACTGACGAACAAGAACGAGCTGAAGATCGATTATTCGGCGACAACGGACAAAAAAACCGTGGTAAACCTGACAAATCATACGTATTTCAACCTGGCGGGCCAGGGCAACGGCGACATTTTGAAGCAGGAGTTGATGATCAACGCGGACACATTTACACCAGTGGATTCCGGACTGATCCCAACGGGCGAGCTGAAGAAAGTGGAAGGTACGCCGTTTGATTTTCGAAAGCCGACCGCGATTGGCGCGAGAATCGATGCCAACGACGAGCAAATCAAATTGGGCGGCGGATACGATCACAATTTTGTGTTAAGTCGCAAAGCGGCGACGGGGTTGAGCCTTGCAGCGCGAGTGAGCGACGCGGTGAGCGGGCGAACGATGGAAGTATGGACGACTGAACCCGGCGTGCAGTTCTATACCGGGAATTTCCTGGACGGGAGTTTCAAGGGCAAGGGCGGAATTGCGTATCAGAAGCGGACCGCGTTTTGCCTGGAGACGCAGCACTTTCCCGATTCGCCGAATCACCCAAGCTTTCCGACGACTTTGCTGAAGCCGGGCGAGAAATACCACACGACGACGGTTTACAAATTCGAGGCGAAGTAAGGGGAGCGGTGCCGAGGCGTCAGGAATAGACAAAGTGTGGGTAGGATGTAATCGTTTACCTCGGGCGCAAACCATTGCGTGCGACGATTTGAACAGGAAGAAGGAATATGAGCGGGCAAGCGAAACGGAAGATGACATTGGGGATGATTGTGGGCAACCGGGGATTTTTTCCGGACCATCTGGCGCGGACAGGACACCAGGAGATGAAAGCGGCGCTGGAGGGAGCGGGCGTCGAGGTGATTGCGCTGACGGAAGCCGACTCGAAATACGGTGCGGTG
>DATLVG010000096.1:0-12029 GCA_035577625.1 Candidatus Dormiibacterota bacterium | reverse complement strand
CTTTTGGCGCGACCATTGGCAACCTCCACACCGGCTCCAGCAATCCCATCAAGCTCATCGCCGCTTTCACCGGAATCGGGTTCGACTCCACAAAATTAATTTCCATCAGCGGCAGATATTTCCGGTGGATCGTCCGCGCGCCTGCAAAATCGCCCGCCAGTCCGCAATCGCAGAGTTGCGCCAATTCGCGCGGCGCCTCGTTCGCGGCCACGGAGATTACGCCTTTTCCGCCCAACGCAAACAGAGGTAACGCCACCGAATCGTCTCCGGCTAAAACGGAAAAATTATCCGGCACCGCATTCAAAACCGCCGCCATCTGCCCAATATTTCCCGACGCCTCTTTCAGGCCAACAATATTTTCAATTCGCGCCAGTCGCGCGACCGTCGCCGGCTCCAGATTTGTTCCGCAGCGGCCAGGCACGTTGTAAAGAACGATCGGCAGCCGCGTCGCCATCGCAATCGCACTGTAGTGCTGATACAAACCTTCCTGCGTCGGCTTATTGTAATAAGGCGTTACGGATAGCAATCCGTCCGCGCCCATCGCCTCCAGCTCCCGCGCCAACCCGATCACTTCCGCTGTATTGTAACCACCCGCTCCGGCCAGGACCGGCACCCGCCCCTTCGCCTCCTCAATCGTAATTTCGACAACGCGCAAGTGTTCCGCGTGCGTCAGAGTCGGATTCTCTCCGGTCGTTCCGCACGGCACCAGAAAATGCACGCCGCCAGTGATCTGTCTTCGCACCAGCTTCCGCAGATTCTCCTCGTCCACGGAGAAATCTTTCCGAAACGGTGTCACGATCGCCGTGCCGCATCCTTCAAACCTCATGCCGACCTCCTCGCCCGCGTGCCATCACGCAAGCTCATGTAGAATTTCCCGAAACTCGTAAACGCCCTTTTTCCCAATCACCCAATTCGCCGCGCGCAACGCGCCGCGCGCAAACCCTTCCCTGCTCCGCGCCGTGTGACGGATCGTGATCGTGTCTTCGAGCGAATCAAATCCAATCTCGTGCGTACCGGGCACCGTCCCGGCCCGGCTCGCGCTCAAACTGATCTCGCGCGCATACCCGTTCCGCTTCATCTCATCCGATAGCGCCAACAATGTTCCCGACGGCGCATCCTTTTTCGCGGCGTGATGAATCTCCCATCCCCACGCGCCATAATTTTCCTCTCGCGCAAATCGCCGCGCCGCTTCGGCTACGATCTCCCGAAACAAATTCAGCCCCACTGAAAAATTTGCGCCCCACACCAGTGCGCTGCCATTCGCGCCGATTTCTTGCGTCAACGGTGGCAATCCCGCATACCAGCCGGTCGTTCCGCACACACTCGCCACGCCAACCGCCGCGAGCTTTTTCAGATTAGCGGTCGCGACTTCGGGCCTTGTAAATTCCACCGCCACATCCACTCCAACCATCGACTGTGCCGTCAATGCCCTCGCCCCGTCGTTGTCTTGCCCGGAAAACTTGGCCTTCACTTCAAATCCGTACTCCGGCGCCAGCCGCTCAATCATCCGGCCCATCTTTCCGTACCCGACAATCGCCAATCCACGCGTCATACCGCTTCCGCCAACAACTCCTTCACCATTCGCTCATAGATTCCAACTGCTTCCTGCAAATCCTCTTTTGAAATTCGCTCCTCCGAGGTGTGCGCTACGTGAATGCTCCCCGGGCCAAGCAAAAGCGGCCTGCCCCAGACCCCTGCAAAATTTGGTATGTCGGTCGTGAACGCCACAACTGTCGTCTTCAGTCCATCCAGCGCTTCCATGCGAAGCGCTTCCGTGCAAAGCGCCTCGTGCACTTCCACTCGTCCCCGGACCGCGGCCGTCAACGCATCGCGCACCACCGCTGAATCTCCCACTAGCCGGAACATCAATTCCGCTTGCGCATAATCCGCAATCACGTTCGGCGCACGGCCCCCCGCGATGGTTCCGATATTCAGCGTGGATTTTCCCAACAACTCATCACTGGGCAGCGAAATCCGCCTCACGTCTTCCAGCACCGAAAGCAAACTCTCAATCGCCGACTCACCGAGCTCCGGATACGCCGAGTGGGCCAGTTTCCCTCGCGCGATTAATTCAAAGCGAAGCGCTCCCTTCGAGCCTAGCGCCAATAGGTTTTCCGTCGGCTCGCCGTTGATCAAAAACTTCGATCCGCGATTCACCTTTGCCGCCGCCAGAGATCCCAAGCTGTCTTTTTCTTCGCCCACGACAAATAAAAGCCCGAAATTTCGCGTTCCCGCCCCGAGCAATCGCTCCGCAGCCAGCACCATCGCCGCGATGATTCCTTTGGCGTCGCACGATCCGCGCCCCCAAACAAATTCGTTATCCTCGCGCGACGCAAAAAAAGGAGGCACCGTATCAATGTGCGTGGACATCGTCACGACCGGTGTGCCCCAGCTGGCCAGCACGTTAAATCGTTGCGCCGTCACTGCCATTCGTTCCGCAACACCGCCGGTCCGGTTCGCCATTTTCGCCAAATGCGCGTAGAGATACTCTCCGGCAGCCGCTTCGGCTCCGGTGGTGGACTCGATGTCCACCAATGCGCGTGTTAATTGCACCGCATCCATATTTGCTTTTAACTTTCTGGAAGAAACGCCACGGAGGAAGGAACTGCGCAAAAAATCTGCGGAGAACGCCGCCTCTCGATAGCGCTCCGTCCGGCGGTCTTAAGACCGCGTTGTTCATCGCTTCGCTGGAAGCGATCGGACGACAGTGAGCGGGCTTTCGCCCCGCTCCCCAATTTCTGCCGTGTTCGCCGCGGCAGAAATTTCGGCGGAGAAAACTACCTTGTCCCTTTCGCGCGGGCCGCCGAAGCGATTCGGCTTTGCTGCCCGGCTACTCCTGACCTCCGCACCTCTACCAAGAACTCTTCTAGCCTACCGGACGAGCCGCTTGAAATCAATACACTCGCGGCGGACGTCCAAGCAAAAAAACAAATGGTTCGAATTACTTTTTACCCTGGCGCAATGCAGCCGCGAGTCCGCGCGCCACTTCCCTTGCACGCTCCACGTCATTCGGCTCAAATGAAATCGCCGCCACGCGCTGGTGCCCGCCACCGCCAAACTTTTCCGCGAGCGACGCCAGATTCTGGTCCGCCGTCGCTTGATTCCACGGATTCGTCCCCAGCGAAACCTTCGCGCGTGTAGCCGACGCGCTCACGCTAATCGAATAGACGCACTCCCGGTGCAATAGATACGGAATGAATTTGTTGTAGCCTTCAAGGTCCAGGTCGCTCACATCGAAGAAAATCACGCCGTCTTTCGCTTCGCACCGCTCCCGTAAGATCTCAATCGACTTCCGGTGCCGTTCCAGCAGCGGCCCAAGATGCTTCGCCACAATCGGCAGCTGGATCACTTCCTTCAACGGCTTGTAAGCCAGCTCCCGGATAATCTGGGCCGGGACTCCATCTTCAGGAGCCGCTTCAATCACCAGCGCTAGCTGCGTCGCGGGCTCCTTCAATTCCACGGCAGACTCTGGCGTTGGAAACTGCGCGCCATCGATAATGTCGCCCCAATAAATCAGATCCGCGAGTGGCGCCGTATCAAAGCCGAATTTCTGCCGCGCCGTGTCCGCAATTAACTTTGTGCAGGACTTGTATTCCGGCTGGTAGAAAAAATTCTTTCCCGGCGTCCGTTTAAATTGCTCGGCATCCGCCGCCGTCAGAAATGCGCTCTGGTGATGGTCGAACCACCACGTCACCTTTGGCGAATTCGAATATTTGAAATCCACAATGGCATTCTCGTCGCCATCGAACAGCCCAGATTCCCATGGCTGTTTTGCGCGGTGCGTCATGCCCGTGAAGCCAAACTCAGCGTTCTCGTCAAATTTCTCGCGATAAAAACGGTAAAAAAGGGCAGCCGAAGCGGTTCCGTCAAAGCAGCGGTCGTGGAAACAGAGCCTGACTCGGGTCATATTCGAGCGAAAGGGCCTTTCCTGCCTGACGGTCAACTCCTCCGCCGGCTACAAAGCCCTTAACGATGCGGTGCCCTACGCAGAAAGTCAAGACCCTCTCCGAGGGGGCGCGGTTCAGTTTGATGTCCTGAATCGTGGCAAAACAGTGAAATTCAACCTGACCGCCAACCTCGCTAAAAAAAGAAAAGCCGCCCCGTTCCAGAGCGGCTTTCTATCAATACTTTCGCCTTCAAATTGTGGGCTTATTGGCCGACCATCTTTTCCACTATGTCGCCAATAATCGGCAGTTTGAACTTCTCTCGCTGGTACGCTTTGTACATGAGAAAAATCCACGTAGCGAACAAAGCCACGCCGAACAGCCCCCATATCGGAAAAATCAAAAACCCCAAGAACGAAAGCCTCAACAAAAGAATTAACCAGCCGAACATGGCCAAGGCGACCCAAAGGCCCGCGGCAACAATGTTGAAGGCGATCGCCTGCGCCGCATGAAATCTCACAAACGGCCGTTTGTCCAAGAGCAGAAAAATCAAACCGGAAAGCCAGTGAAAAAGATAACAGAGCAGTCCCGCCACATTTTCGTCGATCCCGGCCGTCGGTGAATCGCTGCTCCCGACCGTTACCGCCGGCGCTGCCGCTCCCTGAGCGGCGCCGCACTTCGGACAAAACGCCGCATCTCCAATGTCCTGACCACACGCTTTGCAGAATGCCATCGCGGACCTCCCCTCCACTCCGATGCGCGAGAGCGTAGCAAACGCCCCGCCGGGGTGCAATCGGTTTGAAAAACAAAAAAAGCGCCCCGGCCTTGGCCGGAGCGCTTCAATTTATTGATTGCGTAACCCTTACGCCTGTTTCCGCCGGCGTAATTTACCGCCCAGCAGGATGGCCAACCCTGTCCCAAGCAACGTCAAGCTCGCTGGCTCCGGCGTCGCGACTGAACTTCCAGTGCTCACGTTTCCTTCTTCGGTAAACAACACGAGGTTGGAAATGTCGCCACTAAAGGTGAATGTAATGCCATTGCTCTGTATCAATTCATTCACCAACGACGGATCGTCGCCGCCGCCCATGCATGGCAACCCCAACATGGGTCCTGTACTTGAACTGGCCGTGGTGTCATTCGGGTCAGTTGAGCATGAGAACACCCCGGTTGCCAACAGGTCGGTGGAGGATCCATCTGAATTCAAAAACAACAGATTGGGGTTCACCAGCGGCAGAAAGAAGCTGCCACCCGACGACACTTGCCCTATATCGATGATGTCGAGCTGTCCTGCGATGAAGTTGTTATTGGAGTCGGTTGGGGTGCGGAAAAAAAAGTCTGCTCCGTTATACCAGATCCCGTTAACTTGGATGGGCGCAAGCTGAAAACCCTCGCAATTGCCAGTGGCGGCTTGGCATTGGCTAATGGATTCGCCTGTGCCGTAGCCAGAAGCCGAACGAATCGTCGTCGCCGAAATCGAAGCGGCAAAAAACCCGCTTGTTACCAACAGTGCGACTGCCAAGACCGTCTTCGAGATAGCCCTCATTGATTCCCCCTGTGTGCCAACGATCCGGAGAAGCCGCAGAAACACCTCCAAGTCGTTAGATTTGTTCTTGCACACCTCCTTCCATCGGTTTCCACTGCTTCTCGGAACCCCTGCCCGTAAAATACTCATTTTCATCAAGTTACAGGACGGAATTGATCCGAGTCACTTTGCGATTCACGAAGTGTGAAACTAAGTGACCTTTCCCGCCTAGCTTCTTCCTGTTCGCCCCAGCTCGCCCGGACTCACGCGGGCTTGACCTTTCTGATTTCGTCGCTTAATCCACGCGCCAACAGACTGTGCGCTTTACCCTCGATTAGCGCATAACCCTTGCTCCGCGCCTCCTTCTCCACCCGCTGCAACATGGTCCGGGCTTCCTGTGTTCTGCCCATCACCAAGCCCAATTCGCCTCCAGTCAGTTCCAGTCGCAGTTGCCAACCCACAACTCCCATTTTCTTCGCCATCGCAAGGGCTTGCTGCTGCGTAGCCCTCGCCTGCGCCGCGTTGCCCCGGCGAACCAATAAACGGACGCTCGCCCAATCCAATGCCAGCAGGATTGCCTTGTCGCCGGGCTGACCCGCCTTGGCCTCCGCCAAGGCCGAACCGGCGTCATCGAGCCGCCCTTGCTCCATCAACGATTCCGCGAGCGCAATCTGTGCGTCGCTTCCAGACTCCCGCATTCCCTCGCTCTTAAACTCTGCGGCGGCTTCCCTCGCAGCCTGTTCCGCTGCTTTGTAATTTCCGCGCTCGAGCTCCATCTTGCTCTGGGAAAGCTGCGCCGTCGCCTTCGTAGTTTTGTCGCCGAGTTGGGTGCTCGTAGTCAGCGCTTCGTTGTAGCTATTTTCCGCCGCGGCCAGATCCCCTTGGTCAACCTGAATGTCTCCCGCCACACACAGCAACATTGGCACCTTGTCCTTAAACCCGCTGTCTCGCGCAAGCCGCACTGCGGCCTCGGCACTTTGCAAACCGGCCGCGAGTCGCCCCTGCAGCGATTCCACATTCCCGATGTTGCTGCTGGCATCGACCCTGCCTTGTTTGTTCTCGGTAGCAATGGCTAGCGCCAAAGACCGGTTATACGCTTCCAGTGCTTTTCCGAACTCGCCGTTCGCCTGGTATTCCGTTGCAGTGTTGTTCAGCATCGCCACTATCGCGCTCTTGTCTTTGATCTCTTCCGCGACCTCCTGGGCATTCCTGTAGCTCTTCACCGCCTCTTCATGCTTCCCTTGGAACGAATACATGTATCCGGTGTTCTGCAGCGCGCCGATGACATCTCGTTGCGATCCGATGCTTTTTGCGATGTCCAAGGCATTTTGCTCCGCGGCAATTCCCTCGGCGAGCTTTCCCTCACTTTGGTAAATCGTCCCGATTACGGCGTGGGTTCTTGCAACCAGAAGTTTGTAGTTCGTCGCCAAGGCATTGGCCTGCCCTCGATTGCACGCTTCGAGGGCTTTGTCGAACTCGCCGAGGTTGTACTTTGCCTCGCACAATCTCCACAACGCCTGAGCCTCAAGCAGCCTGGCTCCATTTGTGTGCGCCCTTTCGGCGGCGCTCTGCGCGGCATTTGCCTCGCTCCTCAGGTCTCCGAGGGCTTCCTGCGCCTCCGCCTCCCGCAAATCAATCATCGGGTTTTTCGCCATTGCTCCCGGCTGCTTACGAAGCTCCGCAACGGTTTCTAGCGCCTCTTTTGCTTTGCCTCCGCGAATTTGCACGTCCGCGGCACGATAGGCGTACTCTGGTTTCTCTGGGAACAGATTCCAAAGCGACCGGTAGAGATCCGCCGCCTTGTCCCAATCTGAGGAGAGTTCCCTGTCCAGGGCCTGTACGCGTGTCCTATCCTCTCGTCCGAGGTGCGTGGAAAGTTCGAACGCCTTCTTGGCTTCCTCCTTCGCGTTCTCGTCGTACCCCTGTCCTTTCCACACTTCCGCCAGGTCCGCGTGCGCCAATGAAAAGTTGGCATCTTCCTTGATCGCGCTCTGCAAAGAAACCTGCGCGCCCAGCAGGTCGAACATCCGCATCTTCCTGACTCCGTCAAAATAAAACCGGGAAGCCTCCGGCGTGGACGGCGTCGAGGCCTGTATCTCGGCGGACTCCGTCATGCTTATGCCAGACAAGTTCAGTTTTGCCCGCAATCCGGACCCTACCCTTGCCGCCAGATCGCCCAGCGTTTGTTCAGTCCCTTCTTCTACCACCGTTGCCAGTATTTCTCCGGTTTTCGCGTCCTGCATTCGCACATTCAATTTCACCCTGCCGCCCGCGTCCTTTCCCGGATCGAAATATGAACCGTAGACAACGTAGTCACACTGCAGATAGTCGTGAATGCGCCCCATCGTCGCCGCGCTGTAAGAAGTTTCTTCAGGGAGCGCGAATTCAATCTTCATTAGGGAAACCGTCTCGCTTGGCGCGGTTACGACTTTTTCTCCCGCTTCCAACTCGCCCGTTAAGTTTTCTGTGAGCGATGTGTTTACCCACGCCGTTCCATTCGAATGCATCTGGTCTTGAAATCCAAGCAGGGCGATCTTCGGCCGCTCGGCAACGGCATGAATACGCGTCTTGCGATAAATCCCCAAGACAATTCCTGCGGCAACGATGATTCCTGCCGCTGCTATCGTTGCTTTTTTCCAACGCTCTTTTTGCGGCTCTTCCTTCCCTTCATCTTTTGTGTCGAATTTCTTCGGCCTGTTCGCATTCCCAGCGCCATCCACCAGTAAATTAAAAACGTGGACGCGCACGCCGTGCTTGACACTTACTTCCCCTAAATCCTGTACCGATCCCATCCACCCGGTTAACTGGCGCAAGACATCGGCTAGCGATTTCGAAACGAGAATGTGCCCCGCGTCACCGCAATCCATCACCCGCTGCGCAATATTGATTCCTTCTCCGGCCACGTTCTGATTCGTATTGATGTCTTCGACGCGATACACAGGGCCCGCGTGCATCCCCATCCTCATCGGGATCGGGTCTTGCCCTTGCAACGCCCGCGTTATTTCCACCGCGCATCGCACACACCCTTCGGGGTCCGTGAAAAACGCCAGCGCCATCCCGTCTCCCGTGGGAAGGCTGATTAATCTCTTTTGTTGTTGAGCGTTTTGAAATTCGTTTCCCGAACGGACAATTTGTTGCAGCCTGCGTAGTGTTTCCTGCTGGATGTCCGTCGGCATGCGCGAATATCCGACGATATCCATGAACAGGACATACGCCATTTCAAGTGTCGGTGTTTGATTGTCGTCGAACGGGTGCTGCTCAGGGCTCATCGCAGCCCGCCCATATGCGCGAGTTCCGCTCGCGTCGGACGATGGAGACGAACATCGAATGCGCCGCCGGCCAAACTCGCCACACTTGCCGCGAGTCCGGCGAGGATTCTTCGAGATTGGATTTTGCCGGTCATGTGCTGGGTGGACCGAGTTGCGGCATGTTATTCCGCGTGCATCCAGGTGTCAACGAGCGCAGCCGAATTTTGTAGTCAAGCCACGACAGTCTAGCCTTAAAAATTTCCTGAGTTCATCAGTGAAGGGGCTGGCTACAGCTTAGCCACGCTGTAGACTGCACCCGTGCGTCGCGCCCGCAACGTAAACTGAATCGGAAAGTATTGCGCCTCCGCCAGCGTCTTCTGAAAGTCCACTTCATCCACATACACGCGCTTCGGAATCCGCCGCGCCAAAATGCTCAGCTCAAGCACATCTCGCTTGAATGGATATGGCGCGAGCGTCAGCACGTTTCCGCCCTCGCTCCTCAGATCCAGATCCACTTCGCGTCCGCCGCCATCCACCGGAACCGCGTCAATCGTGCAATTCTCCAGCGGGTTCAAGCACAAGTGCAACGAAAGCCGGTCGAGCGCTTCCAGCCGCTCGAAATTCCCTTTCAGCGCATCTTCCACGACCAAATCCTTCGTCGCCGGATTCGCGCGTATATCCACTTTCAATCGCAGCTGCTGCAATCGCAATCGCTGCACAAACTCATTCACTAGCGCCGTTTCCGTTGACTTCACATACTTGGCCGAAAATCCCGGCATCGTCGCGCGCGCGCGATCGTAAAGTCCAACGCAATGCATGCTCACGAGCAGCGCCGCGTAGTGATCTACTTTCACCAGCCGTTCGATGCCGCGCTGGTACAATCCAATATGCTCATCCGTCGGAACCGACATGAACGAATAGGGCATCCGTGACCTCTCGTCCAAAGCTGGTTGCAGCTCCCACTCCGCCCATCCGTTGTCGTGCTCTCCAACCGCAAGGCAGAACGACTGAAACGGTTCCGGTTGCGGAAACTCGTCATTGCCCCATTCTTTTGCAAGGAATCCGGCCAGGAAGGCGTGGTCCGTCTGGCGGATTAGCAGCAGCTGATCGCCTTGTTCCCGGATGATCAAGTGTCGTTGCCCACGCGTGGCCGTAACGTCAAATCACGCCTTCTTTCGAAAAGCGTTCTAGCTCGGCTGCGGGGTAGCCAAGCCAATCTCCGTAGACTTCCGTATTATGCGCTCCCAGCGCTGGCCCAATCCAGCGCATTTCCCCCGGCGTCGCCTCGAGAAGCGGAGCCAACCGCGGCAATTTCACTTTGTCCCCGCCGCCCAAATCTGCATCCTCAAATACGCCTCGCGCGCGATAATGCGGATCGGCCAGCATCTCCGCAGCAGAATAGATCGGCCCCGACGGCACGTCCGCTTCGCTCAGAATTTTTAGGGCCTGCTCCGATTTGCGCTTCATCGTCCACGCAGTGATCGCTTCGTCAATCGCGTCAACATGCTTCGACCGGCCTTCATTGCTCGCCAGCTGCTCATCCGCCGCCAGATCCTCTCGTCCGATCGACCTCATAAATCGCCGAAAAATACTGTCTCCGTTCGCTCCAATTACAATGTGCGCCCCATCCGCGCACGGATATGTCCCGCTCGGCACAATCCCCGTCAAACGCATTCCCTCTCGCTCGCGTTTCACGCCCGCTTTGTCGTACTCCGGAATCGTCCCTTCCATCAAATTCAAAACTGCCTCGTACAACGCGACGTCAATCACCTGACCGTTTCCGCCCTTCGCATCGCGATGATAGAGCGCCATCAAGATTCCGAGCGCTGCATGCAGCCCTGCGACCGAATCTCCGAGACTTAGATTCGGCCGCACCGGGGGACGATCCGGTTCGCCCGTCACGTAACGTAATCCGCCAAACGCTTCTGCAACCGCGGCAAATCCCGGCCGTTGCGCATACGGTCCCGTTTGCCCATAGCCCGAAATCCTCGCCAAAATTAGCCCGGGATTTTCCTTCTTTAACTCCTCGTAACCCAATCCCCACTTCTCCAACGTTCCGGGCCGAAAATTCTCAATCACCACGTCTACTTTTTTCGCCAACTCCCGCGCAATCTTTTGCCCTTCCGCCACACGCAGATTCAAAGTGACGCATTTCTTATTCCGCGCCATCAAATGCCACCACAACGAAGTCCCGTTGTGCACCACCCTCCACGTCCGCAACGGATCTCCGGTCCCTGGCGGCTCCACCTTAATAACGTCCGCCCCGAACCATGCCAAAAATGCCGTCGCAAACGGCCCGGCTATCAGCTGCCCTAGCTCCAAGACTTTAACGCCTACCAGCGGCCCGGCCGTTTTGTTCATCGCGTCGCTCATGGAAGAGTCCGAATTGTATCCGAATCCGCTTCGAGAAGAGTCGTCCTAAGCGCCGGCGCCCGCGCAAGGGGAAGGACTTCAAACAAACGCTCGCCCACACCCGTGCGCAAGACGCCAATCGCAGTTTCTATTTTAGGTTTTCAACGAACGGCGCAGGAACTTCCTAGGGCTCATACCAGAACTGAATCTTCACTTCCACGTGTGCCGGCACGGGCTTTCCACTCTTCGTCGCTGGCTGATACACATAGTCTTTCACCGTTTCCTCGGCCTTTTTGTACAGCGCTTTCGGCCCGCTCACCGGTGTTGCCGATTGCACACGTCCCGTTTCGTCCACGACCGTATCCAGTGTCACGACGCCGCTCACATACGCGCGCAACGCTTCGGGTGGCGAAAGCGATCGGATCGCCTTCAGCAATTTCGGAGGCACATACACGTCATCCTGCGGCGCGATCACCCCACGGGAATCCGTCGGGGCTGGATTTACGATACTGTTTTTCTTGCCAACCTTCGCGAGCCCGCTCGCGTGCGACTCAGACTTCTTCGTCTCTGCGGCACTCGTTGGCGGTTCGACCTCACTTACAGGTCGCTCCGGCACTTGACTGCTCAAGCTTGGCGCTTTGTTCTCCACCGCCGGCCGTTCGTTTCCGTGTTCCACGGCTGGCGTCGCAGCCACTCCCGCCGAATTTCCTGCAGCTGCCGGCGTATTTGGCGTGCCGGAGTTCCCTTCAACGTGCGGTGTAACATCCGTCTTGGCGCTGGTCCTGGGGGTTCCGCTCAACCACCCCAACCGGTACGCCCCAACTCCTGCAGCAACGAACAACAACACAATCGCCACCAGCACACCAATTGGCCCGCTCAAACTTCTCCTCGCCGTTCCGCTGAACAGCTTGGGCTTCGACGGTTTCACTCCCGGGAATCGTTCGAAATCCAGACTCGGCTTCGGCAGCAAATGTTCGTCGGCATGGGCCGCAGCAATCGCAGCGGAGTCTGCCGCGAATTCCG